>JAYVGE010000320.1:0-3095 GCA_043772515.1 Flavobacterium sp.
GAAATTTTCTTTACCAATTCAATGTTTAAATTTTCAACAACTCCGCCAATCGTTGCTTTTTTAAATAGTTTATACATTATTTGAGAACTTAAAATACTGTGAAAATAATCAGCATTAAATTCATCAAATTTTGGTTTAAATAATAACCAACCATCGTGAATGTAACCTTCAATTTTCATAATATACGGTCTGCCAAAACTCATTGAATTACTTAAAATAAAATCACCTATTTCTACTTTACGGGAATATTTTGCTCCTTCTGGTATTATTTTGTCAGCCGTTTGGTATATATATTTATTATCATTTTTAGTATCTCCAATTTTTATCCAATTAACTCCGTTTTTATCTTCGGTCATGAAATTGTGAATAGGTCGTGGAGAACCACCACGATTTATTTCGAAAATTTCATCAAGACGAAATACTTTATTTGGTGAGTTTTTAATTGCGTTTTCAAGTGCAATGAAATAAGTAAGATAAAAATGAGGGTCTAATCTACTTTCTATGCTTTTAAAACTTGCAACAAACATCCTATTCTTCAAAGTATTTTCGGGTGGTGTAGGCAAAGTAATACCCAACTCGCCCAACAAATAATCGTCAATACTTGCCAATAGTTTTTCAGCTTCGGCTTCGTTGGTTTGTTTTTGTAGAATTGATTTATTGTATAATTCAATAATTACTATTTGCTTTTCAATTGAAGGAATTGCTGGTAATTGTAACTGTTCAATTTTGTCAAAACCTAATTTAGGGATTGTAGTTTGAATAAAACCTAATTCTATTTGTCTTTTTGAAGTAGATAATTCTAAAAGTATGTGTAAATATTTTGGTAATAATTTTGATTTATCTCTAATTTCTAAAATTGCACAATTTTCAGTCAGAATTGTATTTTTAATCTCCTTCTCTATCAAGGCAGTTTTTCCAACTGTTCCTGCTATTGAAATAATTACATCACCTTTTTCAACTTTATATCTTTCTAAAAAATAATAAACATCTTCTGGTATATATTTTAATCTACTCCAATCAATTAATCCGAAATCCTTCATATCACTTACTCGTAGATATTGAAATTCAGTAGGACTTTCTGAATAATATTTTTCTTTTGGAAGACGCTTACCTCCTCTAACTTTTACTATTGTAGATAGTTTTACAGCGTTTTTTATTTTTACTCTACTTAAATAAAATTGTGGGTCAAAACGCTTTTCTAATTCGCTTTTTTGCAAAATAAAAACTCGTTTTGGGTTGATTTTGTTAGATTGTATGGTATAATTGTCCATCGATATTGTTATTTTAATAATCCCAACGGGATTATAGGTTTATAGAAAAAAATAATTCATTAAATTCTACGACCCCTTAGGGGTCGTACATTACACGCAAACATTTTGCTATAAACGTTTGATACCTTCGGCATCTTCAACCCAATCAAATAAATATTTCTCATCGTAGTTTATTTCAAATTTTTTCAAAAAATCGAGGTATTCTTCTCTAAATGTTACTCTTTTGTGGTGTTCTTTTTGGTTCAATATATATTTAAATACACTATCTATTTGAGAATGACTGTACGAAAATGCTCCATAACCTTCTTGCCAATTAAATTTAAAAGAAGATAATTTTTTTTCAGCAACGAACTCACTACTTGATTTTTTAATTTCTCTCACCAAATCACTCAAACAACAACTTGGTTTCATACCAATAAAAATATGAATATGATTGGTTGTTCCATTTATTGCAATTAGTTTTTGCCCTTTGTTTTGAATAACTCCAGTAATATACTGGTATAATCTTTCTTCCCATGAAATGTTTATTAAAGCATTTCTGTTCTTAACGGCAAAAACGATTTGAATGTATATTTGTGAAAAAGTACTCATATTATTTTTCGGTCTTGTTTATATGAGTAATGAATTTTTGTAATTCTTTGCCTATTTCTATCAGTTCGTTGTTGTTGGTATTTCTGCCTGTGGCATCGTAGCCAATATCTTCGGCTATTGCCATAAATATGGGGTAATCGTCTAAAGTAGCTTGCTTAGCAAGAAAATATTTTTCGGTTAGTTCTTCTTTTAGCAAATTTACTTTGTCGGTAAATGCAGCTTGTACAGCCGATTTGTCGGCTTGTATCATTTCTGTAATTTCTTTTTTGGTTGCTTTTGGGTTTTTGGTTTTGGCATCTGCTTCTAATTTCTTAATTGCATTGATTTTCTCTTTCTCCCATTTCTCCACTGTGGCAATGTATTTATTGTCAGCTTTTATGTCTTGTTTTAGTTTGGCTTTTTGGTTGCTTATTTTTTCGGTTTGCTTGGTTTTGTGCTTACGCAAAAACAGTACAGAACTTTTTACACCTGCACCTGTGGCACTAAATGCAGTTTGTGGCATAGATACAACGGCAACAATACGATACATTTCTTCTAAATTATCTCGTACATATTGCAAACTGCTATTGGTCAAAATTCCGTCAGGTATTACCACTGCCATCATTCCAAACGCTACCAAAAAATTGTGGCATTGTTCCAAAAATAATACTTCGGTGCTTTGGCTATCTCTTGTAGTTTCTTTAAGTGCTTTTATCGCCAACCAATCTTCGTCTTTTTTACCCAAATTGTATTGGTGCAAATACGCTTTTTCGGTTTGTTTTATGCTGCTTCCAAATGGTGGATTGGTAATTATGTAGTCAAATGAATTATTTTTAAATTCTTTATGTCCTGTTTTACCTTGAATAGTATTTTTGTTATGTGCTTCTCTTCGTTCAAACTCTTCTTTTGTTTCGGTTGGTTTTGCTTCCCAATAATTGCCACTTAACAATCCATCACAAGCAATTACATTTGTATGTCCGTCATCGTGAATAATCATATTCATTTTGGCAGTTCGGGCTATTTGGTCGTTTATTTCAATGCCAAAAAGATTTTTTTCGGCAAAGTTGTGCCAATGAGCTTTATGCTCCACTGGTTCGGTTTTTATGTTGTAAAATTCGTTGGCTTGTTCCCTTACTTTGTCTAATGCGTAAAGCAAAAAGCCACCACTACCACAACTAGTGTCAAGTACCCTTGCTTTGTGTGTAATAGGCAAACTATCTACTATAAATTTTACAATGGGTCTTGGTGTAAAAA
>JAYVGE010000321.1:0-7527 GCA_043772515.1 Flavobacterium sp.
AATTCTGGTAGCCATGAAATCTTTTTGAAATATGAATTGTTCAATAAATATGAAAGTGCCATATCGCCACGTTTCTTTTAAAACCATCCTAATTATAAAACGTCACGATTAGAAATCACAATCGAGTATCATCGAATACCAAAATAAAATAGTAACCGATGAGATAAACATCCATACAAATTCCATATTCCATTAAAAAAAACAGCTACATATGAAAATTAAACCATTGCTTTATAGCGGTTTTCTGAGTTTTGTTGCCCTACAAGGATTTGCACAAAAATCTAAAACTGCCTCTGCGGACAAAAAATACGAAAGTTACGCTTACATTGATGCAATTGCTAACTACGAAAGTATTGCAGAAAAAGGATATCAAAACGAAAGCATGTTTCAAAAGCTAGGAAATGCTTATTACTTTAATGCCGATTTTAGTAAAGCCGCCAAATGGTATGCAGCTCTTTTTGTCATGAATAAGGAGCAAGAACCCGAGTATTGTTATCGCTATGCCCAAACCCTAAAGTCGATAGGAGAATATGGCAAAGCCGATACAATATTACTACAATACAACCAAAAAGCGAGTAACGACCAAAGAGCCAAATTATTTAAGAATCATGCCAATTATCTCGAAGAAATAAAAGAAAATTCGGATCGATTTATCATTACCGATGCTGGGATCAATTCAGAATTCTCCGACTATGGCACTTCATTTTATGATAACAAATTGGTATTTACTTCGGCTCGGGACAATGATGGAATCTACAAAAAACCATCCAAATGGACCAACCAATCCTATACCAATCTTTACAGTAGCGAAGTAAATGCCAACGGAGACATGATCACTCCTACCCGATTCATAAAAAGCATTAATTCAAAATTTCATGAATCGACAGCCGTGTTCACAAAGGACGGCAAGACAATGTATTTTACTCGAAATAATTTTTTGAATGGTAAAAAAGGAATCAGCAAGGATCAAATAATATTATTGAAACTCTACAAAGCCACCTTGGTCGAAGGACAATGGAGCAATATAGTCGAATTACCTTTCAATAACGACCAATACAATGTAGCGCATCCAGCACTAAGCGCATCAGAACAAACTTTGTATTTTGCATCGGATATGCCAGGTACACTCGGACAATCTGATTTGTACAAAGTAGCAATCAATCCCGATGGAACCTATTCTAAGCCCGAAAATCTAGGTACAACAATAAATACCGAAGGCAAAGAAACTTTTCCTTTTGTATCAGATGAAAACGAATTGTACTTTGCCAGTGACGGACGTCCTGGACTAGGTGGACTCGATGTATTTGTTACCAAAATAGAGTCTAAAAATGGCTTTAAAGAAATTCAGAATATTGGAGCCCCTGTAAACAGTACTCAAGATGATTTTGCTTTTCTGATGGATAGTAAAACCCGTCAAGGCTTTTTTAGTTCGAATAGAGCTGGCGGCAAAGGTTATGACGATATTTATAAATTTACCGAAACGCGTAAACTAATCTGCGAGCAATTGCTTACTGGAACAATTTTTACAGCTGACAATAAAACGCCAATCGCTAATGCAAAAGTGACCCAGTTTGACGAAAAAGGACACCTCTTACAAACTGTTTTTACAAATGAGAACGGACAATATCGTTTTGAGGTAACTTGTGGCAAAGCCTATTCTATTAGAGCCGAAACAAAACTATACGAAACCAAAGAAGCCAAAATAACCATTGGTAAAATATCTGGGGAGTCAAAACTAGATATAGTGCTCGAGAAAACAATAATTCCGATTACTGTAGGAACCGACTTGGCCAAAGTATTAAACATCCCTATCATTTATTTTGATGTAAACAAATACAACATCCGCCCTGATGCTGCATTCGAATTAGAAAAAATTATTGCGGTATTAAGGCAATATCCAACCATGAAAATAGAGGTTCGTTCGCACACTGACAGTAGAGGTAGTGATCAGAAAAACTTAGTATTATCAGACAATAGAGCCAAATCTACCGCTGCTTGGATTGTAAAAGAAGGTATCGAAATTACTAGAGTTAAAGGTAAAGGATTTGGAGAGAAAAAATTGATTAACAAATGCGCAAACAACATAAAATGCACATTGACAGAACACCAAGTCAACAGACGAAGTGAATTTATTGTTGTTTCTATGTAATAACCAAAAAAAGTTAAACCTGCATTACGTTTCGCCAATTATAAAATTGGTATTGCCTTTTTAGGATTAGGTAATCCTTCTAATTTATAATCTTCCAACGGAGCCCCTTGAGCTCAAATAACGGTTTGACTACAAAATCCGAATTCCCTTTATTGAGAATTCGGATTTTTTTGTTCCCTAAATTCAAATCCTACTTCGATCGGTTACGAACAGTCCAGAACATTTGCTTATAAATACCATTGACTAATATGTTTTAGTCCAACTTATTTTATCCTCACTCCCAGCCCAATCTCAAAAGAGAGGGACAGGACAAATTCCTTTAAAAAAACAAATGCTCCTTTACGATTTTCTAAACTATCAATTAGCCACAGATTTCAAGAAAGTGGTTTGGGACTTTGACAAAGAGTTGCTAACTAAGAAAAACCTTGTCTATAGAACGCAAATATTCAAAAAGTTAAATACATCCGCTGCGAATCTTTGCGAAATAATTTAAAGCGTTTGTCCTTCGGGTTTACTAAAGCGAACCGCAGAAAAAAAATAGCTTTTCAGATTGATTCGTGGTAAAACAAAAAAGCTATTAAAATCTGTGACCCGAGCAATGGCGAATAGGAGAAGTAATTTTGCGGTAAAACAATACCTGCATTTACCCTGAATTGAGCCGTTCCTTTTAAAACCGAACCATTAATTCTAGCTAAGCAATGCGTTTTTCAAACCTTCAAAATCCAATGCCGTTTGTTCTCCTGTTGTTAGATTTTTTAAAGAAAAAGTATGGGAGTTCATTTCTTGTTCCCCAACAATCACAGCAAAAGGTATAAAGCGTTTATCAGCATGCTGAAACTGCTTTGCCACCTTGGCATTATCAGGATACAATTCTACTTTTATACCCAACTGACGCAATTCTTTGATTGCTGTCATGGCATAAAAAGCTTCTGAGTCTCCATAATTAATAAACAATGCTTTGGAGGTCGAAGTAACCGTTTCGGGAAACAAATTCAATTCTTCCAGAACCAAATAAATCCGATCTAAACCAAATGAAATCCCAACGCCACTCATGTTTTTCAATCCAAAAATTCCAGTTAGATCATCATATCTTCCGCCACCACCAATAGATCCCATGGCAACTTGTTTTGGTGGAGCAACTTCAAAAATAGCCCCTGTATAATAATTGAGTCCTCTTGCCAAGGTTACATCTAAATCTAATAGCGAGAAATTCAATCCCAATTTTGTTATGTTTTCGCAAATAAAACGCAGTTCTTCGACTCCTTTCATTCCTTCCTCAGAGGAAGAAAGCAAAACCGAAAGTTGGTTTATTTTTTCAGAAATGGTTCCAGTAAAACCAAAAAGAGGCTGCACTTTTGCAATCGCTTGTTCAGAGATCCCTTTCTCGATCATTTCTTTTTTTACGCCGTCCTCCCCTATTTTGTCGAGTTTGTCGAGTGCAACTGTAAAGTCAATTAATTTATCTGATGCACCGATTACTTCGGCTATTCCCGAAAGAATTTTTCTGTTATTGATTTTAATGGTTACTCCTTCCAACCCAAGAGCTGTAAAAACAGAATCGTACAACTGCACCAATTCTACTTCTTGCCACAACGATTTAGAACCCACCACATCGGCATCACATTGAAAAAACTCTCTAAAACGTCCTTTTTGCGGGCGGTCGGCACGCCAAACGGGTTGTATTTGGTATCTTTTAAAAGGAAATTCGATTTCGTTTTGGTGTTGCACGACATATCTTGCAAAAGGAACAGTTAAGTCGTAACGCAAGGCTTTTTCAGAAATACTCGAAGTCAATCGGGTACTGTCTTTATTCTCCAAATGGGTCGCATCGGCTTTGGCCAAATAATCTCCCGAATTCAATATTTTAAATATCAAGCGATCTCCTTCTTCTCCGTACTTTCCCATAAGGGTATCCGAATTTTCGAACGAAGGTGTTTCTATAGGTTGAAAACCAAATTTCTCGAAATTAGTTTTTATAATCTGTATAATGTACTGCCGTTTTGCCACCTCAGCTGGTGAAAAATCTCTTGTTCCTTTTGGAATGCTTGGTTTTGATGCCATTTTTGATTTATGATTTGGGATTTTAGATTTTGGCGATTCCAAAATCTGAAAATCTGAAATTTACTTTGCAAATATCTTATTTTTAAAACAAATAATACTCCTTCTAAAACAAACTTGTAACAAAAATTGTATTTTCGTGTCAAACTAGTATGATGTTAAAACTATTTAAAGAAAATATACATATCGCATTGGGTTCTATTCGAACTCAGTTGCTACGTACCACATTGACAGTGCTGATTATTGCCATAGGAATTACCGCTTTGGTGGGAATTCTAACCGTAGTTGCAGCGTTAGAAAACACGATTTCTTCAGATTTTGCTTCGATGGGAGCCAATACTTTCAACATCAATCAATACGAAAACAGCGCTCGAGAACACGGCGGAGACGAAAGAGAAATTATAAATCCTATTATCTCTTATCCAGAAGCAGTAGCTTTCAAAAACAAATACAAATATCCGCTTACCCAAACATCGCTTTCCTTTACCGCAACTTCGACAGCAGAAGTAAAATATTTGGCTGCCAAGACAGATCCCGAAAACAAAATAGTCGGTGTCGATGAGCATTTTATCCCCAACTCAGGCTTAGAAATGAGTGCTGGGCGTAATTTTACCAGTTTTGACATTCAAAACAATACGTATGTTTGCGTTGTAGGTTCCGATTTTGAAAAAGGACTTCTCAAAGATATAAATCCGATAGACAAAGTCATTGCTATTCGAGGTGCCAAATTTAAAGTTATCGGAGTGCTCAAAGAAAAAGGATCTACCTTCGGCAACAGCCAAGATTTGAGAGTATTAATTCCGAATCAAGTGGCACTCTCCTTATTTACTGCTCCCAACATCAACTATGCTATAAGTATCATGGTCATAAAGAAAGAATTCTTAGAGTCTGCCATAGACAATGCTACGAGTACCATGAGAAGAGTGCGTAAATTAAGCCCTATAAAAGACAATAACTTTGGAGTAGTTCGAAGTGATGACCTAATCAACAGAATTCTGGGAATCACTAAATACCTTGGCTTAGCGTCTTGGCTTATCGGAGTAATTACCGTTTTGGGCTCTTCGATTGCTCTGATGAATATTATGATTGTTTCGGTTACCGAACGTACGCGAGAAATTGGTGTTCGAAAAGCATTGGGTGCCAAAAAGACAACGATTGCTTTTCAATTTTTTATAGAAACCCTACTTATCGGTCAACTTGGCGGATTGGTTGGTATTGTTTTCGGAATCCTTATTGGCTTTGTCATTGCAACAGCAATGAGTTTTGTATTTGTAATTCCGTGGGGAGCTATTTTTGCTGCTTTTATCACCAGTTTTATGGTAGCAATCGTTTCGGGTTTGTACCCTGCAATAAAAGCAGCCGTTCTTGACCCGATCGAAGCGTTGCGGTATGAGTAGATTTTAGGTTGTGGTCTCAGTCAAAAAAAATAAGAGGAAAGAAATTGATAAAATAGCATTAATAAAAATTAAAAATGGTCAAATTTTAAGCACAAAATCAAAAGGTAAAAATAAATATTATATTTCAGGAGGTAAAAGAGAAAATAACGAAACCGACCAACAAACTTTAATTAGAGAAATACAAGAAGAACTAAACGTTCAAATACTACGTGAATCTATTGAATATGTTGGAACGTTTAAAGCACAATCGGACGGAGCTATTGAAGGAGTTATTGTAAAAATGACGTGTTACAAAACTAATTATATAGGGCAACCGAAAGAAAATAATGAAATAGAAAAAATTAAATGGCTAAATTATAAAGATTTAAATATAATCTCGGAAGCAGATAAACTAATACCTGAAAAACAATGAATTACTAGTCTAACAAAAACTTTAAATTGAATGAAATTTCAATTTAAAAAAATATCGAACGGCTAGTGGGTATATTAGTCAATAGAGTATAGAAATCCAAAAAAAAAAAAATCCACTTTGTTTCCAAAAAAATTTGAGCGTGACCACATTAAGAAAAGGGGCTAACTCAGCATACGTGCTAGTTGCCCCTTTTCTTAATGCGGTCGGGTCATCCGCGTTACAAGGTAACTAGCTCCTACCCCTCACGCACGCACTGTAAAATCAGGACTTTTGCATAAAAACGACAAAAAGCTAACTATGATTGCTTCGTTCCTCACAATGACGCAAACAACTAATCATCCTATCATTGCCATAAACATCTTTTCGCAATTCGATATTTTCAAAATTCATTTCTTTGAGCAAAGCAACCATCTCTGTCCCTAAATATTGATTGATTTCAAAATACAGCTGTCCGTTTTCTGATAAATTTTTCTGTGCCAACTCGGCTATTTTTTTATAAAAAATCAAAGCATCATTATCTTCCACAAAAAGTGCCAAATGGGGTTCATTATCTAAAACATTTTTTTTGATTTCTTGTTTTTCTAAATTTCGAACATAAGGAGGATTAGAAACAATTACATCCAACTGTTGTTCTAAATCATCGGTTTCCAAAATATTCTGATTTACAAACGTAATATCCACCGCATTGTTTCGAGCGTTTTTTCGGGCAGTAGTCAATGCTTTTTCAGAAACATCTATCGCAAAAACTTGTGCATTAGGAAGGTTTTTTGCCAAGGAAATAGCGACGCAACCACTCCCTGTTCCTATGTCTAGAATTTTTAGACCGTTCGATTTCTGGGTAGTTCGGTTGTTAGAAACAATCCATTCGACCAATTCTTCGGTTTCGGGTCTTGGAATCAAAACGTTTTTATTTACTTCAAAATCCAAACCATAAAAACTCGTTTTTCCCAATAGGTATTGTATCGGAATTTCTTGTTTTAAGGATTCTAAAACAACATTCCAAACTGCTATTTCTACGTCCGAAAAAACCAAATCAGGATTCAAAGCCAAATCAATTCTTTTAAGTCCCTTTTTCTCTTCTAATATCAAATAGAAAAAACTCTCCGCTTCTCCTTCTTCATTAATCGCCCTGAGTCCTTGAATAAATTGAGTTCTATATTCTTTTATTTTCATTGTTGTTGTTTTTTGAATCCCGAACTGTCGAGACATTATTCTATAAAAAGGGATTTCAGATTTGTTCGACATTAAAATCAGAAATCAACATTCTTTAATATAAATTCTTCAACATCCAAACAGGGCAACTTGTGTGTCCCGTGCTTCCCATTGGTGAACAGATATTTTCAAAACCTACTTTTTTATACAGTTTCTGAGCATCCAACATGAATGGCATGGTTTCGAGATAACATTTTTCAAAACCAAAATCTTTGGCACTTTGCAAACATTGCTCCATCATCTGGCTGCCTATACCTAAACCACGAGTTTCGGGCAAAAAATACATTTTTTGCAATTCG
>JAYVGE010000322.1:0-20917 GCA_043772515.1 Flavobacterium sp.
ATCTGATAGAGGTTCTGACAAAGAAGCTGATGCAACTACAGAAACAGTAGCAGCTGCTCCGGCTGTTGTTGCAGAAGCTGTTGCTCCTGCTGCAGAAGCAGTAACTCCTGCAACTGAAGAATAAAACAAATTTTAAATTCCAAAATTTAAATTCCAAATTCCATAAAAAAAGTTAGAAACAAAATGTTTATAATTTAATAAAACTGGAATTTGGGATTTAAAGGTTGGAATTTTTACTTTTAACTATATAAAAAAAACAAAAATGGCAACAATTACCGCTGCAGACGTAAATAAATTAAGAACAATCACTGGTGCAGGAATGATGGACTGCAAAAAAGCTTTAGTTGAGGCTGAAGGAGATTTTGATTTAGCTATCGAAAATCTACGTAAAAAAGGACAAAAAGTAGCTGCAAACCGCTCTGACAGAGAATCTACTGAAGGTGCTGCAATTGCTGTTGTAAATGCAGACAAAACTGCTGGTGTTGTTATCACATTAAACTGTGAGACTGACTTCGTAGGTATGAATGAAAACTTTGTAAAAATGGCTACCGAAATGGCTAATTTAGCATTGAAATTCAACACAAAAGAAGAGTTTTTGGCAGCTGATTTCAACGGAATCACTGTTGCTGACAAATTGATCGAGCAAACTGGAGTTATTGGAGAGAAAT
This sequence comes from Flavobacterium sp., assembly GCA_043772515.1. Taxonomy (GTDB): domain Bacteria; phylum Bacteroidota; class Bacteroidia; order Flavobacteriales; family Flavobacteriaceae; genus Flavobacterium. The sequence continues at coordinate 669 of JAYVGE010000322.1, forward strand.
TAGAAATCAGAACTTTCGAGAAATTAGAAGGTGCTTTTATCGGTTCTTACATTCACTCTGGAAACAAAATCGCTACTTTAGTTTCTTTATCTGCAAACATTGCGGGTGCCGAAGAAGCTTCAAGAAACATTGCAATGCAAGCTGCAGCAATGGCGCCAATCGCTTTAGACGAAGCTGGTGTTGATGCAGATACGATTGCTAAAGAAATTGAAATCGCTAAAGATATTTTACGTCAAGAAGGTAAACCAGAAGCTATGATCGAAAACATCGCTAAAGGCAAACTAGGTCGTTTCTTTAAAGACAACACTTTGGTAAACCAAGATTACATCAAAGACAACAAAATGAGCGTTGCCGCTTACGCAAAATCTATTGATGCTAACTTAATTGTTACTGGTTTTAAAAGAGCTGCTCTAGGATAATTTAAAAAAACTGTGACAAATAGTAACTATTTTCTCACTTCAATAGCGCTAAAAGGATTCTCACTTTGAGAATCCTTTTTTCATATCTAGCTATCTTTGTGTATTTTTTTATAAAATACGGACTTTCTTACTCTATGGGTAAAAACTCAAATCATATAGCTGCATTAATCTTTACCAACAATTGACAGTCCTGTATTTCATTTATCCCCAAACCTAGAACAAAGTAAATCTAAAACACTATTAATAGCCTTCATCAATTGAGTTCTAATTGCTTTTTAGCAATTTTTAAAGTCGTTCAAACCTAATTTTACAAAAATTACAGCGCTAATTTATTGATTTTTTATTTTTTATCTGTAAAGGTTTCTTGAAATAAAGCGTACAAAATTTAAAGACCTTATTTAGATCTTTTTCAAAACGACATTCTTTGAGAAAAGGATGGGCGAGCGGAACGTTGATTTTAAATAGCTGAGCTATTGAACTATTTTTTGACGAAGAAAAAAGACAAAAAAACGAAGCAAAACGAAGTTCACTGAACCCTATAAAAACAGAAACATAGTAAAGTTATTGTACTATTTATTTTCAAACAAACCCTAAAGTAAGAAGACAAACAATTTGTAAAATTTTTCTGAGAAATTTACTGAGTGCAAACGATTAAAAAACCCCAAAAAAAACAAGTTATTGGTTGATATTTTTTTTATCAAACTACTAAATAATAAATTTTTAAAAACCAATAATTACCTACCTACTAAAAACATAACGTTACAAAATTTTAAATAAAAATGAATAAAAAATTCCCCTTACAAAATTATCTTCTATTCTTTTTCTTCTTCTTTTCTATCGCAACTCAAGCCCAAAAACTTTATGGAGGTATCGAAATTGGTACAAAAGGAATTAAAATGTCTGTCATCAATGTAAAAGACGCAAGCGACGATGATTATGAAGTAAAAGATTTCTGGATAGAAAACTTTGGAAGAACCTCAATTATTTCTAAAGACGGGACTCTAAACCAAAAAGGGATAGACAGTACTTGTGCCATAGTTCTAAAGAATTACGAAAAAATGATTCACAAGTACAAAATAGACAGTAATAATTTTAATATAATAGCCGATTCAGGAATAGGCACCGCAACAAATGTTCCTGTTCTAGTTCAAAAGATTAAATACATTATAGACAAAGACTTAACTGTAATTTCGGCAACCGAAGAAGCAAAACTACTCCTAAAAGGATGTATTCCTCGAAAAAAATATTCCAATTCTATGATATTAGATATCGGTGGCGCCAACACAATTGGTGGTTACATGGCAGTTGTAAAGGGAGATAACATATTTCACCCACTAACTTTAGATCTTGGAACAATCGTATTAACCGAGATTATCAATCAAAAAAGCAGTCAAAAAACTATATCTGAATTCAATGAAATCTCTTTTAATTACCTAACAACTCTAAAAGCAGATTTCAAGAAGATGTATGACAAAAACCCAGAGTCTATCCATAAAAACAATATTTACCTTACTGGTGGAGCGGCTTGGTCATTTTACACTTTGTTTAACGGCACCATAGCTGATAAAAATTTTAACGAATTAAAATACGAAGATATATTGTATCAAAAAACTATTGTAGAAAATAATTTTCGCAAAATAGAAAATGACGCATTAACAAATAAAGAAATCGCAAAAGTCTTAAAAGTATACTCTCAGAAAAATCTTATTTCGGCTTTCAATCTTTTACTAACAGCACTAGACGGCATCCCAGACTTGAATAACAAAAAAATATATTTTGCCAAACACGGACAAATAGCATGGTTTGTGGCCTATGTAATGGATCAGGAACAAAAAATAAATGCTTCTCTAAAAAAGAAATAAAAACACCAAAAATTTCTCTTTGACACACCCAAACAAAATCTATAGTTAAAATTGTATCGTTTTAGATTAAAAAAATCCCATATTCATAATTTGAAATGGGATTTTTGGTTTGAGTAAAATACTACAATCGTTTTTGTTCCTCCGTTTTTCCTTTCTCCTCTTTCTGTTTTAATTTCTGATTCCCCAGATTATAACGAAAACTAACTCTAAAACTTTGCGTATCACTGTAATCGTAGAAATAATTACTTTGATCGGCATAATTAGTCGAAACTATCGATTTTTCTCCACGATAAACATCTGACAGAATTAGAGAAATAGCGGCTCTGTCATTCCATAATTTTTTCTTACAGCTCATTTCCAAACTAGAGGAACCCGAAATTCTAAACGTACCTTGAACGGATGGAGAATCATACCAAAAATTAACTTCGCCAGTGAGACTTTTCTTTTTATTCAAATTAAATTGTTGATTCACACTTCCGTTGAAGCCCAAAATTCCATTTTTGTACAAAAAACCATCTCGCCCTAGAAACAAGTCTTCGGTATACTTAATTCCAGACTGCAAAGAAACCGTCCACCAAGACATCACATCAATATTGCAATTAAAATCCAACCCAACGGCTTGGTCTTTCTCGATATTCGTAAATTGATAAACCACCGTATTTGTATCGTTATCTTGATACGAAATTTCCATAGATGGATTTTTTTCGTAACGGTAGTAGAAATCAAAATTATACTTACTTTTTAAGGTATAAAGTATATTAAAATTATGTGTAATCGTGGGGAGCAACTTGGCATCACCCATAAAATAAGAATATTTATTATAGTAGGATTTAGAGGGATTCAAATAGCCATAATTGGGTCTCGAAATTCGTTTTCCATACGAAAATCCAATTCCATTTCCTTCCGAAGGCTTGTACATAAGATACAAAGTAGGAAATAGTTTAAAATATTTTTGTTCATTCTCTTCGTTTGGGTTTACAGAAACCCCTTCAAGTAGTGTATACTCAGAACGTAAACCTGCCTTTATACTCCATTTATCAAACTCTTTAGAAAGACTTACATAGCCTGCAAAAATACTTTCATTATAATTGAAATCATTGCTTTTATCAGGCTTATTTACCAAATAATCTCCCTCTAATTCCTCAAAAATCAAGATACTATTTGCCGTTACATTTCCAAATTTAACTCCTGTTTCAAAGGTAGTTTTGTCTTTTTCTAGATTAAAATCCAATTGCAAGGAGTACAGTTTAACATTCTGCTTGTTACTACTTGCAAAGCGAGAAGAATAATCTGGCGTACCTACAAAATAAAACAGCGTGTTCACATTCTGATTCTCAATCCTTTCGTAGTTAGTAAAATCTGAAGAGAAATTCAACGTTTTCTTTTCTGAAAATCGATACTCGTAAGTTAGATTGTAAGAACGGTTATCTGAAGTTGGTTTGCGTTTATTCGAAGTAATGTATCTCGATTCTATTTGATTCTGATTGTTAAAAATAGTGGTTGGAACAACATAATTACCACTGTTTTTCTTGCTAATAAAGCCATCTGTACCAAAAGAAATAGTGTTAAGACTATCTAATTCGCATACAGCATTGAATCGATAGGTGTTTTGAGACAAAGATTTATTCTTTCGATTCATAACACTTTTCCAAGTTGTTTGCTGTTCCTGATAATGCACCACATCTTCGCCCTGACGCAGGTACGTTCCCGAACCAAATTGATAATTTCCTGATAGCGCTATTTTTTTTAACTTAAAGTATTGACTTGTGCTCGCCACATATTTGGCATAAATACTCTGTACATAGGCAGTCCGCAATGTCCCTTTATAACCTTTGCTACTGTTTTTTATCATTTTAATATTCAAAACGGCACTCCCAGCGGCCTCATATTTTGCAGGCGGATTCGTAATAACCTCAACCAACTTAATAGCATCTCCATTGGCACCTTCGAGCATGGTCTTGAGCTCTTCCCCAGTAAGATAAACTTTCTTATCGTTTATGGTAACCAAAATACCTTTGCTTCCGCGAATGGATAATTCTCCTCCAGAAACCGTTACACCAGGGGTTTTCTTCAGAATTTCCCATGCATTATTGGCAGACAAAATGGTGTTTTCTACATTAAATTCTATCCGATCTATCTTTCGTTTTACTGTTGGTTTTTTAGAATTAATTCGTACTTCGTCTAACCGATTAGGACCATCTTGAAGCACAATTTGTTTCGAAATCACAACCTTTTCGATTGCCAATTTTTCTGTATAATTTTGATACGTTGCAGCAATAACTTTCAGAATAAAGTAATCATTTGTAACTTTTTCAATTTCGAAAAAACCTTTTGTATCTGTCAATGTTTTTAGTACACTCAAAGTGTCTTTTTGATTCTGGAGTGTAATTTGTGCCAACTCAACAGGTTCATTTTTACTGTTTTTGACAAAGCCAGAAATTTTGGTGTTTTGCGAAAAACAACATAAAGGAAATAAGAAAAGAAACTTAAAAAAAATTTTCATAGTAGTTTATTTTGATGCAAATCTCAACAAACACTTTCAAGAAATGGGTTAATGTAGGGTTAACGAAGGGTTAATGGTATCGTTTACAAAAAATGGACTCTATAAATACGTTATTTTTGCAGGATGAAAAACAATATTTCTCTTTTAATTATAGGCTGCATAACCACCGTTTTTGCGTTGTTAGCAATTCAAGGCTACTTTATATACAACACCTATCAACTTAAAGAGAAAGAAATAACCGAAAAGGTAAAGAAAATAATAGACCACCTCGACGACAGAGAGAATCACGAAAAAAGTGATTTTAAAGACGATACAGAACAACAATATTTGATTGATTATGTGAATTCGAAAAGAGAAAAACAAAAATTAATCAGCAATTTCAGGAACTCTGAAATCAAACATTTTAATATTGCGAAAAAGTATGTTGAGAATAAGTTTAAGAATTGCAATTACGAAGTTGGGTTTTCTAAAAACCTAACCTCTATTATCTCGATAGACAACAAAAAAAAAGATACTTTACTTAGCGAAAATATAGAACTGTATCAATCGAAGTTACAATTAAAAAACAAAAAAATATTAAATACGAGTAGCTGGCATACTAGTGGTACCAGTAAAACAGACACAAATGAGATTACAACAAAAGAAAGAAAATATGAATTTGAAGTCAATAGAGTCTATTATTACAGCATCAACAACCTGAAGCAACTGTTACTTTCGGAAATGCTTGGCTTACTATTGGCTTCCTTATTATTGGTGCTATTTGTGATTTTATTATTTTACATTTCGATAAAAAACCTCATCCAGCAAAAGAAAATCACAGCAACACAGCGAGATTTCATCAACAATATTACACACGAATTCAAAACCCCATTGGCAACACTCAATATTGCTACTAAAACGTTAGGCAAGAATAACCTAAGTGCCGAAATAACAAAAAACACTGTTGCAATTATTGAAAGACAAAACAATAGATTGCAAAACATCGTGAATCAAGTTAATTTTGACTCCTTGCTTTTGGGAGACGAAAACCGTAAAGTAGATGAAAAAATAACACTCGAAAATATCAAAAACTGTTGCAACGATTTTCAAACAGCCCATCCCGAAATTGAAATTACAAAAGACCTCTACCTTCCGGAAATTGACTGCAAAATGAGTAAATTTCATATCAATACAGTGTTGGTAAATCTTCTCGAAAATGCAGTAAAATATGGCGGTACAAAAATTAGCATTCGGGCAAAACAAACCAAAAACGAATTTACAATAACTCTTTCTGACAACGGAATCGGTGTACCCAAAAAAGAACAAAGTCTAATTTTCGACAAATATTACCGAGTACAAACTGGAGACATTCACACCACCAAAGGCTTGGGTTTAGGTTTGTTTTACACCTAAGAGATTGTCGAAAATTACAACGGAAAAATTAGCCTTGAAAGTCCAGAAAACAAAGGAACATCATTTACAGTTTTAATTCCTACACAATGAAACATATTCTATTGGCCGAAGACGATTTTGATTTTGCAAGTATCCTCAAACAATATCTCGAACTTTCACAATTCAGGGTGACTTGGGCAAAAGATGGGTTGGAAGCAATCGAGTTGTTTCAAAAAAACGAAATAGATCTTTGCATTCTGGATGTGATGATGCCAAAAATAGATGGTTTTACAGTAGCAACAACTATTATTACAAAACAACCAGAGATGCCTTTTTTATTTTTAACGGCTAAAAGTTTAAAACAAGACAAAATAAAAGGACTACAACTCGGTGCCGACGATTACATTCTAAAACCTTGTGAAGCCGATGAATTGGTCTTGAGAATTCAAAATATTCTAAAAAGAAATCAGACAAAAACAGCACCAACAACAACAAAAATAGTGATCGGAAATTACCTGTTTGACAACGAGAATTTGCAATTAAACCATGCCAACAAATCGCATCGCATTACAGAAAAAGAAGCACAACTCCTACAATTTCTTTTCCTGAACAAAAAAGGATTAATCAAAAGAGAAGCAATACTCCAGGCAGTTTGGAGTACCGATGATTTCTTTTCTGGACGAAGCATGGATGTATTTATAAGTCGGTTACGAAAATATTTTTCTGAAGACAAAAGCGTTTCGATAGTCTCCATTCGCGGAATTGGATTCGAATTTAAGGTAGCAACATCCATTCTATGCAATTAAAAAAGGCAATCCTAATAATTTTATCAAAAACAACAAAAATCAGTTAAGAAATAAGTGGCACAGCATTGGCAAAATTATTTTGTTGTTTTACAAGGCAAAAATTCTTTAAATAGCTCTGCTATCAAAATATTTTTTAAAAGAAACTAAGACAAATGCGGCTAAACGTAAATGGTATAATAATCTTAAAAGCCAGGGCAAACGCCTTTAACATTATTCGACACGAATTACACGAATTAGTACAAATTTAAAAAAATTAAATTTCACGAGTTCTGAAGATTTGTGTAATTCAAAAAGTAATTATTCGTGTAAATTGGTGTAATTCGTGTCTAACTTTTTTTTTAAAAGCGTTTGCCCTGTCTTAAAAGCATTTGCCTTACAAAAATAAAGTGCTAAATTTGAATTTAAATAATTCCATCTAAACAAAAACAATTATGGAAGCTAAAATCCGATGTACTTGGTGCGAAAAAGACGATCTGTACCGCAAATACCACGACGAAGAATGGGGTGTTCCTGTTTACGACGATCCTAAATTATTCGAATTCTTAATTCTAGAAACCTTTCAAGCAGGTTTAAGTTGGTATACCATTTTGAACAAAAGAGAAAACTTCCGAAAAGCATTCGACAATTTTGACTATAAAAAAATAGCAACTTATCCTGAGAAAAAAATTCAGGAATTACTTCAAGATGCAGGTATAATTCGAAACCAATTGAAAATTCGATCTGCTGTTTCGAATGCCATTGCTTTTATCAAAGTGCAAGAAGAATTTGGTAGTTTCTCTGCTTATATTTGGGGTTTTGTCGATGGAAAACCAATTGTCAATAACCTTAGAAACCTTTCGGACGCACAAGCCACTACACCGCTATCAGACAGTATTAGCAAAGATTTAAAAAAACGTGGGTTCAAATTCGTGGGCTCAACTGTTGTTTATGCACACATGCAAGCCACCGGGATGGTAGACGATCATGTAGACAATTGCTGGAAGAGGAATTAAACAATCCGTTTCAATTTACACCCAGTAAAACACAACTCTCAAACTAGCTGTATTCTGGAAACTGAAACTTTTTGAAAAAATTACATTCTCAATTAAAAATAATAAATTACATTTGCTTCCAACTTTAGGGGTGTCTACCAACGTAGGCTGAGATTTTACCCTCTGAACCTGATGCAGTTCATACTGCCGTAGGGAAAAGTAAGAAGACTTATTTGTGTACTTTCTGTACCCAATTGTAGCCATTCCTAAAGTATAACTATATACGCAACACAACAGGAATGAAACTAAAAATCAACAATCAAACCAAACAATTTGCACTTGACAGTCTCACTGTACAAGCACTTCTTGACTTAGAAATTCCAAAAAAACAAAACGGAATTGCCGTAGCCATCAACGCCACCGTTATTCCAAAAACCAACTGGAATACTCATTTTCTCACCCCAACCGACGACATTCTCATCATTTCTGCCACACAAGGCGGGTAGGCAAATGGCAGAAATCAGTATTCAGTTTACAGCTGCATAAGCCAAAACTAAAACAACCATTTGGGCGTGCCATCATTAAGAAAAAGGGCCAATTTATAGCACCGCCTATTCAGCCCTTTTCCTTAATACTGTCGGGCTATCCGCGCTACTTTGGTAGCTAGCTTTTATCCCTCACGCAAACACATAGACCAAGACCTTTATATTTTCAAACATAGAAATATCTTTTCACAACATAAAACAATCCGAATTAAAAACACTCCTTTTCGGCTCTCTCCCTGAGAGGTCTTAGATTAGAAAAAAAGTAACAAAATGAACAACGAAGAACAAATTTCAAGAACCCCGTTTCCTAATTCAAAAAAAATATATGTCGATGGTGTCCTGCATCCTATAAAAGTAGCTATGAGAGAAATCTCTTTGGCAGACACCAAAATGTCTAACGGAAAAATCGAGAAAAATCCAGCTGTGACCATATACGACACTTCAGGAGCTTTTACCGACCCTAATATCGAAATTGACATTCGAAAAGGACTCCCACGCATTCGCGAACAATGGATAATAGACCGAAATGACGTAGAAATTCTTACCGAAATATCATCTAATTACGGAAAAGAACGCCTTAACGACAACAAACTAGACGAACTTCGTTTTGAATATTTACACCAACCCATGCGTGCCAAAAAAGGAGCCAATGTATCGCAATTGTATTATGCCAAACAAGGAATCATCACTCCAGAAATGGAATACATTGCCATTAGAGAAAATCAACGCATCGAATTACTCAACGAGCAAACCAAAGCCATGCAAGGTCAACATACCGGACATAGTTTTGGTGCCAACACTCCAAAAAGCAAAATTACACCCGAATTTGTACGAAGCGAAGTTGCCATTGGTCGTGCCATAATCCCCAACAACATCAATCATCCCGAAAGCGAACCTATGATTGTAGGTCGTAATTTTTTGGTAAAGATAAATGCCAATATCGGAAACAGTGCCGTAACGTCGACTATCGAAGAAGAAGTAGAAAAAGCGGTTTGGGCTTGCCGTTGGGGAGCCGATACTATTATGGATTTATCTACAGGAAAAAACATACACGAAACTAGAGAATGGATTATTCGTAACTCTCCAGTACCTATCGGAACTGTCCCAATCTATCAAGCCTTGGAAAAAGTAAACGGTATTGCCGAGGACTTAACTTGGGAAGTTTTTCGAGACACGCTTATCGAACAAGCCGAACAAGGAGTTTCTTATTTTACGATTCATGCTGGCGTTTTATTGCGTTACATTCATCTAACCGCAGCCCGTGTAACCGGAATTGTATCCCGTGGCGGATCGATTATGGCAAAATGGTGTTTGTTTCATCACCAAGAGAATTTTCTTTACACACATTTCGAAGATATATGCGAAATCATGAAACAATATGATGTTGCTTTTTCTTTGGGAGACGGTCTGCGTCCTGGCTCCATAGCCGATGCCAATGATGCCGCACAATTTGCCGAATTAGAAACCTTGGGAGAACTTGCCAAAATTGCTTGGAAACACGATGTTCAGGTATTTATAGAAGGACCAGGTCACGTGCCCATGCACATGATAAAAGAAAATATGGAAAAACAATTGGAACATTGCAACGAAGCTCCTTTTTATACTTTGGGTCCTTTAACAACCGACATTGCTCCAGGTTACGACCATATTACCTCGGCAATCGGAGCCGCTATGATTGGATGGTACGGTTGCGCTATGTTGTGTTATGTTACCCCAAAAGAGCACTTAGGATTGCCGAACAAAAAAGATGTAAAAGACGGAGTAATTACCTATAAAATTGCAGCACATGCAGCCGATCTAGCCAAAGGACATCCTGGGTCTCAATACCGTGACAATGCCCTGAGCAAAGCCCGTTTTGAATTTCGCTGGAATGATCAATTCAATTTATCATTAGATCCAGATACAGCACGTGAATTTCATGATGAAACACTACCTGCCGAAGGGGCCAAAGTCGCCCATTTTTGCTCTATGTGTGGTCCGAAATTTTGCTCGATGAAAATATCACAAGAAATTCGTGATGTAGCCGAAGCCGAAAAAGGAATGAAAGAAAAATCTGAAGAGTTTGTAGAAATGGGGAAAGAAATTTATAGCTAAAAAAGAGTATAGATGATAGATGATAGACGAAGAGATAATAGATACAAATAGCTAGGTATCATCTCTTCATCTATCATCTCTTCGTCTCTTATCTAAAAAAAATGATACTTATTTCAAGCCCCATCCGTATCGAAAACGAAATACATTTAATTCATTCTCTTTTTGAGCAAGGGTTACAATTGTTTCATATTCGAAAACCAGATCTTTCAGAAACAGAAATGGAAGCGTTTTTAACAGCAATAGGAATAAAATACCGAGAAAAATTGGTTGTGCACAGTTGGCATCAATTGGCAGAAAGAATTGGAATAAGCCGCATTCATTTTACAGAAAAAATGCGAAAGGAGACATCCGAAGCAACATTAAAAAAGTACAAAAAAAAAGGCTTTCAATTATCGACATCGGTACACAAAATGACGTGTTTTAATGACTTACCAACCGTTTTTGAATATGCTTTTTTGAGTCCGATATTTCCCAGTATTTCTAAAAAAAACTATATATCGGATACTGATTTTAGCTTCGAAATAAAAAAAAGAACCAATCAAACCATCCGTTTGGTAGGCTTAGGAGGCATTTGTGCCGAGAATATAACAACCGCAATAACAATTGGTTTTGATGATATAGCCCTATTAGGGACCATTTGGAACACCTCTAATCCGATAGCAAATTTTAAAAGATGCCAAAAAATCGCCCTTTCGTACTCACTATAGCTGGTTTTGACCCCTCGGGCGGAGCGGGTATTCTTGCCGATGTAAAAGCATTCGAACAACATCGGGTGTATGGTTTTGCCATAAACACAGGCAATACGATTCAAACCGAAACTGTTTTTACCGAAATACAGTGGACTGATTTAGGTTTTGTTTTACGTTCTATCAAAATGCTATTCGAAAACTACGACATCAAAGCCGTCAAAATTGGTATTGTACCTACTTTAAACTATTTGAAAGAAATTGTTTTATTACTAAAAAAACTTTCCCCAACTACTCCAATTATTTGGGATACTGTTTTAAAATCGACTACCGAATTCGATTTTATAAAAATCGAAAACCAAATGACTTTTATGGCTATTTTAAATTCAATAACCCTAATTACGCCCAATTACAATGAAATAATACAACTGGCATTCGAAGAAAAAAAAATAGAAGCAATTGCAAAAATACTGGCACAACAATGCAGTATATTACTAAAAGGCGGTCATAATCTAGGCGAAATTGGAGTTGATTATTTATATAGGAAAGACGAAATTATCCGATTGCCTCCAAAAAACAAAGAATGCTACACAAAACATGGCTCTGGTTGTGTATTGTCTTCGGCCATTACTGCCAATATTGCTTTGGGACAGGATCTAAAAACAGCTTGTTCTAATGCCAAAATTTACATAGAAAAATACCTAAATTCTAACCCTTCATTAATAGGATACCATTATGTATAACAAATTACAATACATTTCGCAGGGAGATACCGTAAAAAAACAATTGTATAATATCCATCAAGCATTAGACAATGGTTGCGATTGGATTCAAATGCGGTTTAAAAGCAACCAACAATTAGAATCATTCGCATTGGCAGAAGCTGTAAAATTTTTGTGCGAAGAATACCTTGCCAACTTTATCGTTAATGACAATGTTTATTTGGCTCAGCAAATCGCTGCCGATGGGGTTCATTTGGGACGGAGCGATATGAATATTACAACCGCAAGACAAATACTGGGCAAAACAAAAATTATTGGAGCTACTGCCAATACTTTTGAAGATATTGTACAAAAAAACAGAGAAGATGCCGACTATATTGGTTTAGGTCCATTTCAGTTTACAGAAACCAAAACCAATTTGAGTCCACTTTTAGGGGTTCAAGGTTATGTATCCATTCTCAACAGAATGAAAGCGGAGAATATTGAAATTCCGATTTATGCTATTGGTGGCGTTACTCTCGAAAATGTAGCCTCTCTCCTAGAAACTGGAATTTATGGTATTGCCGTTTCTGGTTTGATTACCAAAAGCCATAATCCAGCGGAACTTATAAATCAGATTAACGAAAAATTGTATGCCCATGTCAGTATTTAAAATAGGAGACCAAACTTTTGCCTCTCGCTTGTTTTTGGGAACAGGTAAGTTCGGTTCTAACCTACAAATGGAAGAGGCTATTTTGGCTTCGGGAAGCCAATTGGTAACTATCGCTTTAAAACGTGTAGATTTAGAGACAGAAACAGATGCTATTTTGTCTCACCTTCGGCACCCACATATCCATTTATTGCCCAATACTTCTGGGGCTCGCAATGCAAAAGAAGCCGTTTTTGCAGCACAATTGGCAAGAGAAGCTCTAGAAACCAATTGGCTCAAACTAGAGATTCATCCCGACCCCAAATATTTAATGCCCGACGCCATCGAAACATTAAAAGCTACCGAAGCCTTAGCCAAATTAGGTTTTATAGTGCTACCGTACATACACGCCGATCCTGTATTATGCAAACGACTCGAAGAGGTTGGTACTGCGGCAGTAATGCCCTTGGGGTCACCAATCGGTAGCAACAAAGGACTAAAAACTATTGATTTTCTAGAAATCATCATCGAGCAAAGTAAAGTTCCCGTGATTATAGATGCCGGAATTGGCGCACCATCTGATGCTGCAAAAGCAATGGAACTCGGTGCCGATGCTGTTCTGGTAAATACCGCAATAGCCGTAGCTGGCAACCCAAAACTGATGGCAGAAGCCTTTAAGGAAGCGGTAATAGCAGGTCGAAAAGCATTCGAAGCACAATTAGCACATCCCGTAAATCATGCGATGGCTTCTAGTCCGTTGACAAATTTTTTGTATGAATAAAAAAAATCGGATAACCCTTTCAGAGTTCTAAATTCTGAAAGGGTTATTGAATCTGCGTGAAAATAAATAAATAAAATGAACACTTTTAAATCGGTTTTTCAAAACTATGATTGGGATACCATTCAAAGTAAAATACACAAAACCACCACACAGGAAGTCGAACGAGCATTAGCAAAAAACAAACGGACTCTTGATGATTTCATCGCTTTGATTTCGCCTGCTGCCCAACCTTATCTGGAGCAAATGGCGCAAGAATGTCATGAATTGACAAAAAAACGATTCGGAAAAACGATTCAGATGTACGCACCAATGTACCTAAGTAACGAATGCCAAAATATTTGCACCTATTGTGGTTTTAGTATGGACAACAAACTAAAGCGAAAAACGCTTACCGATAGTGAGATTGCATTAGAAGTCGAAGCACTCAAAAAAGCGGGGTTCGACCACGTTTTACTGGTAACCGGAGAGGCAAATTACACTGTAAATATTCATTATTTTCTAAATGCTGTTACACTGATAAAAAATATTTTTTCTAATATTTCGGTAGAAATACAACCCCTTTCGACAGAAGAATATGAGCAATTACATAACGCTGGTGTCTATTCGGTATTGGTTTATCAGGAAACCTACCATCAAGAAGTCTATAAAAAATACCATCCAAAAGGAAAGAAATCTAATTTTGACTTTCGTTTAGAAACTCCTGACCGAGTAGGAACAGCAGGAATACATAAAATTGGGCTAGGCGTTTTATTGGGCTTGGAAGATTGGCGTACCGATAGTTTTTTTAACGCTTTGCATTTAGATTATTTACAAAAAACCTATTGGCAAACGAAATATTCGGTTTCTTTTCCCCGCTTACGACCTGCCGAAGGAACAGTAGCTCCCAACTTTATTATGGATGACAAAGATTTGACTCAATTGATATGTGCGTATCGTTTATGGAATGAAGATTTAGAAATTTCGATTTCTACTCGAGAAAACCAAAAATTCAGAGATAATATTATCCCGATTGGTATTACGAGCATGAGTGCAGGATCTAAAACCAATCCGGGCGGCTATGTTGTTGATCCCCAATCGTTAGAACAATTTGAAATTAGCGACGAACGTTCGGCTACTGAAATTGCAAAAATAATTTCTAACAGTGGCTATGAACCCGTTTGGAAAGACTGGGACAAAAGCTACCATTCGAGCAGGCAAATTAACCATTTAAGGTTGTAAAAGATGAGTATAATTCAAGAATACCTTCGGTATAACCGTCAGATGATGTTGCCAGAAATAGGAGATGCTGGTCAAGAAAAGCTCAAGAAAGCCAAAGTTTTGGTGGTTGGAGCTGGCGGATTAGGCTGTCCTGTTTTGCAATACATAGCGACCACAGGAGTCGGCACCATTGGGATTGTAGATTTTGACAAAGTAGAAATACACAATTTACATCGCCAAATCTTATATGCAGAAAAAGACATCAATCTCGCTAAGGCTCCTACTGCAAAATCCGTTTTAGAAATTCTAAATCCACTTATAGAAGTCCTTTCTTTTGAGGAAAAACTAACCCTTGACAACGCCGAAAAAATCATTGCCAACTTTGATGTAATAGTCGACGGAAGTGACAATTTCGAAACTCGCTATTTGGTAAACGATACTTGTGTCACTTTAGGAAAGCCCTTAATTTATGGAAGTATCTTAAAATTCGAAGGACAATTGTCTGTTTTTAACCATAACGGCAGTAAGAACCTTCGCCACCTATTTCCAGAACCACCCAACCCAAAAGAAGTCCCGAATTGTAATAATAATGGTGTAATGGGAACACTCCCAGGAATCATCGGTACAATGATGGCTCACGAAACTTTGAAACTAATTATGGATTTGCCTACTTTAAAAAACGAATTGATTCTCTTGAATACTTTGGACTGGAATTTTACGAAGCTGATATTTTAAACAAATCACGAATTATCACCAATTAAATATTGGCAAAATCACAGTTCGTCTTTCAAAATTTTCATAAAATCCTCTCTATCAATTTCTCGGCAACCCAAACTTTCGAGGTGTGAGTTGTACACTTGGCAATCAAGAAGCTTGTAATTATTTTCTTTTAAATAATTTACCAAAGCAACAAACGCTACTTTACTCGCATTAGAAGCTTTAGAAAACATACTTTCTCCGCAGAAAACATGCCCCAAATCTATGCCATAAAGCCCGCCGACCAATTCGTTGTTTTGCCAAACTTCGATAGATTTTGCTAGACCTAATTCGTTTAATTTACAATAGGCTTCGATCATCTCATTGGTAATCCAAGTGCCTTTTTGTCCCTCTCGTTTTACCTTTTGACAATTGGAAATTACTTCTCTAAAATTCTGATTGAAAGTAACCTTAAAAATATTCCTGTTGAGAATATTGCGCATGCTCTTTGAAACCGTTAACTCCTCCAAGAACAAAACCATCCTAGGATTTGGCGACCACCAAGTAATGGATTCTCCCTCTTCAAACCAAGGAAAAATCCCGCTTTGGTAAGCCAATTGTAATCGTTCTGGAGACAAATCACCACCAATAGCAAGAATTCCTTCGAAAGATGCCTGCTCTACATTTGGGAACTCCATGTTTATATTTGATAAAATCATAAAATAGTATAAAAAACGTATATTAACCTGACAAAAACAGAAAAACGATCTTAAAGCATCTTACATATATCGTTTTACAACAAAATATCACCCTCCTTGTTTACGAATTAATACTCTTAAAGTATTGATATACAAAACAAAAAAAATGAATTTTAATAACAAACAATAATTAGAAGAATATTTTCTAAGCCATTTTTAAGAGTAATTTAATGATAATTTGAAAAAATTAATATATTTTAGCAAATAAAAAAATTGAAAAAAACAGTACTTATTTGCGCCATAATTTTGCTATGGCAAAATGCAGAATCACAAATTAAAGATAGCATAATAGATGGTGAAAAACAACAAATTTACCATTTTTCTAATGGAGAAACCTATACTTATAAGAAACCTCATTTATTTGATTTCGTAACAAAACTTCCTAAAGATTTAATAGGCACTGGGAAAGATATTGGAAAAAAGAACAATCTTATAGCCCTTAGTTCGGCTATAATAGCAACAGCAGCCTTATTACCTTCGGATCAATATTTACTAGAACAGTCTAGAACAGTCGGAGAAAAAATAGGACTAAACGAGCAGGCTTTGTACAGTAACTTTGGTCCGTTAAACAATATTCCAAACAGTATTACCTCTGGAATATATCTAATTGGCAATGGCACAACACCATTATTACTAAGTGTAGGTTTTGCCACTTACGGCTTAATAAAGAACGATTATAGATCTCTTAACACCGCTTCTGGTTTAGTAGAAAGCCTTGCTATTTCTGGGGTTTTTAGCCAGACAATAAAAAGAATATCTGGAAGACAAAGCCCTGCTCCAGCACTAGCAGATGGAAACCCTGGGGGAGATTGGAACCCGTTTCCCAGTTTCAAAGCATATGCGACTCACACTCCAAACTACGATGCCATGCCTTCGGGACACTTAATGACGGCCACCTCGGCATTGTATGTAATTATGGGCAATTATCCAGAAAAAAAATGGATTCGTCCTGTTGGTTATACTCTGATTGGAGTTTTAGGCTTTCAAATGGTACAAAGTAATGTACATTGGGTTTCCGATTATCCAATAGCTTTAGTTATGGGTTATATTATTGGAAAAAACATTGCCAATAGTAAAAGGACTAAAAGTGGAACAAAAAATACAGAGAGCAAAAAATACAGTTTTAACTACAATGCCTCTCGACAATACGGATTCAATATGATTGGTGCAACATTAACGTTTTAAAACATGAAAAAATCATTTATAATCTTTCTACTCTTAACAATCATTTTTAAAGGAAATTCTCAATCAAATGATTCTCTATCTACAAACAAAGAAGAATTGTCTTACAAAAAATTCATCGCACCCGTCGCACTATTAAGTACAGGAACTTTGCTATTAGGAACTCAAATTAACAAAAACTTACAACAGGATATTAGAAATTCATTTGGAAGCAATTTTCATACAAAAGTAGACAACTACATACAATATGCACCTATACTACAAATTTATGCAGGTAAATATTTAGGCTTTCAACCAAAAAATGACATCCTACATCAAACCATTAATATTCTTGTTGCAAATGCAATTATGGGCGGAGTAGTACAGATTATGAAACACAGTATAAAAGAAGAAAGACCTGACAATACCGATCGTTTAAGTTTTCCTTCTGGACATACAGCTATAACCTTTACAAATGCTACTCTGCTTTATTATGAATACAAAGATTCTAATTTGTGGTACGCTAGTAGCGGTTTTTTGTTTGCCACCGCAACCGGGATGCTACGAATAGCGAATAACAAACATCGTACTTCAGACGTCTTAGCTGGCGCTGGAATAGGAATGGCGGCAGGTCTCCTTGTTTCTTATTGGCATCCATTTCAATCACTAAGTTTAGGAAAAAACAAAAAGACAACAGGGTTTATTTATCCTCAACTAGGAAATCAAATAGGAATAGGACTACTCATAAGATCCAATTAAACCAAACCGAATTATAAAAAAACGCCTTGAGATTCAAGGCGTTTTTGTCATTGTTTTAAAAAGGCAAATCGTCAGCCTCTTCTTCGTTTAAACTGGGTGCTGGTTGAAATGCAGCAGCAGCTGGCATTGGAGTAGCTGATGCAGTAGCGCCACCATCAACTAGTTTTTCTACTCTCCAACCTTGTAAACTATTGAAAAACTTTGTTTCTCCTTGTGGACTAACCCATTCTCTTCCTCTTAAATTGATCGAAACTTTTACTGCTTCTCCAACACTAAAATTATTCAACAAATCACATTTGTCTTGTCCAAATTCAATCATTATATGTTGAGGGTACTGCTCGTCTGTAGTAACAACTAGCTCTCTTTTTCTAAATGACGCAGTAACTTGTTGCTCAGCACTTAATACTCTAATTTTTCCTAAAACTTCCATCTTCTTTATTATTTATAATTGTTATTTTGTATGTTATTTTTTGGCAAGAAGCACTTTCCAAGCCGAAAGTACCTCTCCAGTGGCTAGGTATTTTTTGGCTTCAAAAAATACTTTTTCCTGATCGTCTGCACTCAAAACTGCTTTTACAACAAAATTTTGGTTTACAAATATACTAACTTCTTCTGTTGTAGGCAAGGCTTCAATGTTTCCTAACATTCCGAGATCATTTCCGCTAAAAACAGGGCTTTCTTTTATAAAATTCGGAATTGCATCTACTCCTATCCCTAATGTAGAAAGTGGTTTCGGCACTTCAAAAAGTCCTTGATTGGCTCTAGAATACCAATTACCACCCATTCGAGAAACCAAATCTATTTTGTATTGATCTATAGCTCCATTTTCGTCTAGAACAGTTTCATCAATATGAATTTTAACAACTTCGCAAATAATTAAATTTCCAGCTCCGCCTTCGGTACCCAAGCTAATAATTTCATTGATTTTGCATTCAAACTGCACGGGAGATTCGGCAACGCGATACGGTTTTACAATATCAGACGGTATTTGTGTTAGTCCAGATTTTAAAAACTCATTTATACCATCGGCATATTCTGTACTCGACAAAGAAGTTTGTTGAACAATATCAAAATTTACAATATTAATCACCACTTCGCGAGTCGCCTCGGCATTGATCAGGGTATGTTTTACTGTATTGTCACGCACCCGTCTTGCAGGCGAAAAAATTAATATTGGAGGATTGGAACTAAACACATTAAAAAAACTAAAAGGAGACAGATTCGGATTCCCGTCTTTATCTATTGTACTAGCAAAAGCAATGGGTCTAGGCCCTACAGACCCTTGTAAATAACCTTGTAATTTTGCTGCAGAAATATCTTTCGGTTCTAAACTAATCATAGTATTTTGTTTTAAACAAAAGTAATAAAATAGGAATAGGAATGCCGTTTAATACTTTTAAATTTATTGACAAAATGCTCCAACTAGTACAAAAAGAAATAGCATTCAAGACTACTTAAGGCGTCTATATCACGAGCTCGTTCCAACAGTTCCGTATTCTAATAGTGTGGTATTCTATAATTATCCTATATTTATAGTTCTAAATTTATTTTATGCCTTTTTCTCAAAAAAAGAACACAACCCGCTGGTTTATAATCTTTACCTCGTTTGTAATTATTTCCTTAATTCTTTGGAATACCTATACTTTTTTTCAAATTTTTAAAAACGAAGAGCGGCTAAAAATGAACCTATGGGCAAATGCACAAAAAGCACTTATCAATGCTGGAGAAAATACCGATGTCGAACTATTGCTACAGATTTTTAGCAACAATACATCAATTCCAATCATCCTCACCGAAAACGATAGTATCATGGATACCGTTAATATTGACGAGACAATTATTACAAATCAACAAAGTGCCAAGGATTTTTTGCAAGCCTTAAAAAACGAAAATGAACCCATTGTAATCGAATATGCTCCTAACAAAAAACAAAAATTATTTTATGGCAATTCGGCATTGTTGAATAAACTAAAATATTACCCTGTCGCCTTGTTGCTTATCATTGTGCTATTTGCCGCCTTAATCTATAATTTTTACAAGAGTACAAAAATTGCAACACAAAATAAACTTTGGGCGGGAATGGCAAAGGAAACCGCTCATCAAATAGGCACGCCACTCTCTTCGCTTATTGGCTGGGTCGAACTATTGAAAGCCGATAATATCGAAGAATCTATAACCACCGAAATAGAAAAAGACATCGAACGTTTGCAAACCATAACCGATCGTTTTTCGAAAAGAGGCTCAGAACCCAAACTCGAAAACAGAGACATTGTTGCCGAAACACTACAAT
>JAYVGE010000323.1:0-7516 GCA_043772515.1 Flavobacterium sp.
AAAGTTTAGGCTTTCTTAACCGTCACATTGCCAAGCTACAAATCGAAATGAGCATAACTGTAAATTAGTCGCAATTGAAAATCATCGAATACTAAAATAAAATAGTAATCGATGAAATAAATACCAATGCAGCTATGCGACCCGAGCTTTTGCGAATACACGAAGCAATCCCAAATTGCATTAAAAACCCAATAGAATTTACATATGAAAATCAAACCGCAAATAAATAGATGCATTTGTATAATTATTTTTATAGTTAGTTTCGCTTTAAGTATGCAGGTAACTGCGCAGGATGCTTATAACCAATCGGTAATAAAAGAGGGAATACGTGTTGATTTTTCACTTTCTCATGTGGATGCTAAAAAAAGCGCAAACGAATTTAGAGAAGGTGATAATGTCCGTTTTCGCTTTAAAATTTCGGATACTATTTCGGGAAAAGCACTCTCGGGTGTATCATTAGCCGCCTGGATGGATAAGAGAACGAGTCAAGAAGTACCATGTCGCAAAAAAATTAAATCATTTATAGAAGGCGGTTTTCTGAAAAGACCAGAGCTTGATCTAAATACCTATTATGTATTAACATTGAATTCTGACAGCACCATCAATGTTGTCAACCCATTATTTGGTTTTGGAGGTTCCCAATTATTGACCCAGATTCAGTTACCAGCAACAGGTTATGATTGGGTAATGAAGGACGATCAGACGGCGTTTTTTGTTTCTATGCCCGAAGCAAATCAAGTGGCTTGTATTAGTACATCCGAAATGAAAAACCTACAGAATATTACGCTCCCAGGAAAAGCACAAAAACTACTATTGCAAAAAGATGAGCATTACTTATGGGTGGCCTATACATTAGACGATACTTTAGGAACAAAATCTGGAGTTGCCGTGATTGATGTCGAAAATAAAGTTCTTGTAAAAACGATACTTACCGGGAAAGGTATTCATGACATGGTGATGGGAGAAAGTAATCAATATGTTTATGTATCCAACCAAACGGATGGAACAGTTTCGATTATTGATTGTAAAACGTTAAGTAAAATAAAGGATCTAAAAGTAAATGGAACTCCTATATCGATGGCATTTGCTGCAAAAGCCCAAGCATTGTATGTGGTAGATAAAATAAATCCCGTAATCAGTGTAATAGACGAAAAAAAACAACAAATTGTTAAAGAAATAGTTGCTGAAACGGGTATAGAAAAGATATACTTCTCCCCAGATGGTAGATTTGGATTTGTGATAAACTCAAAAAACAATACGATTCTTATTATCGATGCTGCTACCAATACAATTGTTCAAATTGCCGATGTAGAGCCACAACCAGATGAAATAAGTTTTTCGGATAAACTAGCGTATATACGGCATAAAGGCAGCGAAATTATAGACATGATTCCGTTGGATGCTATTGGTATAGCAAATGCTCCTGTTCCAGTGGCCGATTTTAATGGAGGACAAAATCCTCCAGCTCTAGGATCACCGGTATGCGGGGCTTTGGGAATTATACAGGCTCCAGGAGCAAATGTAATGTTAGTATCCAATTTCAAAGATCAAGCGGTGTATTATTATCAGGAAGGAATGGCTGCTCCAATGGGAAGTTTTAATACATACGGAAAAAATCCCAAAGCGGTACTTGTAATAGATAAAAGCATTAGAGAACGGGCAGATGGAATTTATGAAACAACAGCAGTATTGAACACCCCAGGTAGTTATGATTTAGGACTCTACATCAATGTCCCTTTAATTATGGAATGTTTTGAAATAAATGTATTGCCCGATCCTTCAAAGGTACTCGAACGCAATCAGTCATTAATGGGGCCTTTGGCTATCAAATATGTTTCGGGTAGTACAAGACCAAAAGTAGGGGAACGAATCAATTATACTTTTCAATTGATTGACCTTAAAACCAATCAACCTATTGCTGGTTTAGGGGATGTAAATGTAATGGATATGTTAACCACACCAAACCAACATTCGAGAACGGCAGCCAAAGAAACTACCATAAAAGGTATTTATGAAGCCAATATACAATTTAATCAAGAAGGGTTGTACTATGTATATGTAGAGTGTCAATCCCGAGGATTATCTTTTAATAACCCCCAATTCCTAATACTCTATGCTTCTAAGTAAAGGTTTATTTTAAAACATTTACTAAGTAAAGGTTTTGAAATAAAGTGTTCGAATTGGAGGAAGTTATTTTGAAACATTTACTAAAGATGATAATGAAATTAAAAATTAAAACCCAATGAAACAGCTAAGACTTCCATACCTTATTTTTTTAGTATTGATGATACAATTTGCGAATTCGCAAACAAAAACGGAAACACCCAAAGCATGTTGTAAAGTAAATGCCAGTAGCGAAAGCGAAAAATATTTTTCGTTAGGTACTATGAAGAAAGTGCCTAATGTTGAACTGATAAATCAAGAAGGAGAAAAAGTTAAATTTCATGACTTAATAAAAGGCAAAGTAGTAGCCCTCAATTTTATTTTTACCACTTGTAAAACCATTTGTCCGCCTATGGGAGCCAATTTTGCACAGCTAAAAAAATTGATGGAAGGCAAAGTAAAAAGTAACGAGTTGGTGATGCTAACGATAAGCATTGATCCTATAACAGATACTCCAGAACGTCTAAAAGAGTGGAGCGAAAAATTTGAAGCTGGACCTGGTTGGACACTCCTTACTGGCAACAAGAAAGAGGTTGACGAACTTCTCAAGAGCTTAGAAGTATATGCCGCACTAAAAAAGGAACACGCACCGATAGTATTGTTGGGCAAAGAAGGTACTGATAATTGGGTAAGAACAAATGGCTTGTCTGATCCAGCAAAAATGGCAACTACGCTGAACCGTCTTTTTGATAATACCGAAGCTGCTCAAAGTAAAGTAGTAACCGAAAAAACAATCAACTCTGATGAGAATTATTTTACAAATGTAGCTCTCATCGATCAGCATGGTGACAAAAAAATGTTATATGCCGATTTAATGAAAGACAAGGTTGTCATTATCAATGCTTTTTTTTCTCAATGCACTGGTGTTTGCCCAGTGATGAATGGCAATTTGCAGAAAATTCAAGAATATCTTGATGACAAGTTAGGCAAAACGGTAAACATCATTTCGCTAACAGTCGATTATCCGACCGACAAACCCGAAATTCTAAAAGCCTATGCCGAAGTCTATAATGCCAAAGAAGGTTGGTATTTTGTTACTGGGGAGAAAGCAAATATTGAGATGGCATTAAAAAAATTAGGGAAGAGTGTTCCCAATCGTGAGGCACATGACTGCATCTTTTTGGTAGGTAATTTAAAAACAAAACTTTGGAAAAAGATAAACGGCTTGTCTCCAATTGACGAAATTATCGAAAAAATAGACAGTGTCATCAATGATAAGGTGCTTTAAAAACAACACTCAACAATTGCTCCATCTCATACAGATTCAGGCAAATCACAAACTAAACAGTAAATAATTAGGACGAGTTGGTTTGATAATGAATGTTTAGTTAAAGAGTTGGAGACTAGCAACCAATACGAATAAACACGCAAATTTGAAAACAAAAGGAGTAGAAAAAAATTAAATACTTAAAAAATGAAATTAGAAATTCACCCATCAATCGGTGTAGCCCGATTAGGAAACAGTAGCACCGAAATTTGTTTATCCCCAGATAAAATAGGGGGACTGCCTTTTGATTCTGATAGCTACGGAAATTTAATTGGTACAATCGTAAGTTTTAAAGATGCCAAAGGATTAATTAAACGTCAGGGGCAGCCTTTTAAAATTTTTATGGAAAATGGGGAAGAAATCACACTCGACTCTCCAAATGTTGCTGCTATTGAATGGACTGTTCATTTGGCAAGCAAAAAAGCGGCTTGGTACCAATACAGTGAATTAAAGGGGAATCTATTATATGGAGAATCTAATAGTTATACCAATCAGCAGGTAGCATTCAGAAATCCTAATATTCCAGAATCGGATAGACAGTCTTTAATCATAGATCCAGGACCAAGAAGCATTTCGGGCAAACAACAATCGATAGGTTTTAATAAAGAAAATGCTCCTGCAAATTACCCTGTACAATATCCCTCTTCGGAAGTAAAATACGGTGTCCCAGTAACCACACTTGGTAATTTGTTGACAGACAATCAAGGCCGATTAGTGGTTTTGGGAGGTTATGGCAATGCTGGCGGTAATGAACCCTTGACAAGTTATGGAGGTTCAAGTACCTGGCATGACGATATATCTGATGGGGCTGTTTATTGTACCGTTTCATTCAAAGATGGTAGTTCAGCTGTTTCCCTTTCTGCATGGATTGTGGTTGGTTCCCCAGATTTTGCCCCAGAGATTGTTAATATTTCAAACTTAAACGATACGCTATTTGATGTAGGAGTGAGATCTTTTGACCTAGTGCCAGAAATGTGTGCCAATGGGATTTGGAATATTAATTATTACGCAAATTTTCAACGTGACATTCTTCCTATTATTAACCGAATTAGTAGGTACCAATGGGTTTCGAATGTACAACCCATGATGGCGTTTGCCAGTACTATTTTTGATTTCTCAGACCCTTCGGAAAACAACAAATCAAATAGACAAAACTATCTATCCTATTTTAGAGAAATTGATGGGCAACCTCCGGTGCCGCCTACATTGCCTCAGGAGCAATTATTCAAAACAAACGGAGAAGATATTTTTCCTATGATGCCTTTAAATTCAGGCAGCAATTCTGTAAGTAATACAAACATTATGAAGTTCATGGCTCTAGATCAAACACAGTTGTTTTTATTAGGGCAATGGGCTAATGGTTCCTTTGAAAACAATTCTTCATATACGCCATATCCTGTGAATCCGATGGATGCTGCTAGCATAGGGAATTGTGTAGGTTTACCGATGTGTCCTGGGATAGAAGTAACTTGGAATTTGCAAAATCCAATCATTTACGCGACTCCCTATTCGATAAAACAATACGAAAATGAGAATTGGTACAGTCTAAATGGGTTGACTCCTTCTAGAGACGAATGCGAGGGTGGTGGTTGCGAACCAGGCGATTTAACAAAAAGAATGGCATGTCCATGGCAAGCCGATTTCTTTCAATGTACCGTACAATACATCAACTTTACGGATCCAGCAGTAAATAAAGCTACGTTGCCAGATGGTTCAAAAGCACCGTTACCGCCAACCTATTATACGTATTGGTGGCCACCTCAAAGCCCTTGGGATGTTTTGGTAGGAGAATTTACCGTAGAAGGACAAGCAGCAACTCATGTGCCAGCCGGACAGCAGATGAATTATGCCCGAGGGATCAATAGTTTTACTCAAATGGTTGAATATTGGTATGCATTAGGGTTTATTAGAGATAAGAATTCATCAAGTAATGGTTTTCCATTTATTGTAGAAACAGAAAGGAATAATGAAATATTCACTTTTGAAGACGTGCCAGTAGGTCAAATTAGTGGCAACTCAAGCGACAATGAAACCACAATACCGGTGTTTTTTATCGAACCCAATTCTAAAGTTATAAAAGGAAAGAGTGAGAAAGGCAGACTTTTAATGACGCATTTGGAAGAAGTAGGTTTTAAAGCAATTGAAATTGCAACCGAAGGCCTAGGGTTACCACGTTCTGGAACTAGAAACAGAAGGTAAATTATGGCAATTCCGTTTGAAACAGATGTACTTATTGTAGGTGGAGGCCCTGCTGGAGCCTCCACTGCCTTAAGTTTGCTCAAATACTCCAATCTAAAGGTAACAATTATAGAACAAAATGCTTTAGACTCAATAAGAGTTGGAGAACAAGTCAATTCGAGTTTGTTTGAGTTGTTGGATTATATCGGCATAAAAAAAAATGATTTTGAAGCGAATAGTTTTATTTCTGGCTATAGTATTTTGGCTGCTTGGGGAAGCCCAAGAATTACTTCAAGAGATTCGATATTTAGCACTCAATCAGAAAGCTTACAGCTCGATAGGTCGCAATTTGATTTACTGCTTTTAAAACAAGCTTCCCAAAAAGGGGCGGTAGTTTTGCCTAGAACAAAGTGTACCGATTTTAAACAGACTGATGTCAATTGGAGTATTGATTTGAAACATGAAACCAAAGGAGATTTTTCGATAAAATCCAAATATTTAATTGACGCTACTGGCAGGCAAGGCCATGTTTGCAGAAAATTAGGAATCACTGCTGTAAAACACGACAACTTGGTTGCCGTTGGCGCATTTCTGAATTTTGAAGAAGGACATACGCTTAAACAAGACATACTTATAGAATCAACAGAAGTAGGTTGGTGGTATTGTGCCACATTGCCCAACCAACAAATAACAGTATCCTTATTTACAGATGCCCAAATTGTAAAAGAAAAGCAATTGCAAAAAATTGAAAACTGGAGTGAATTACTGGAAGAGACTTTACATATAAAAAACAAACTAAAAAAGGCATCTTCGGTCGATGAGTTTTGGGTAAAAAATGCATTCTCACAAGTTACCGATAGT
Organism: Flavobacterium sp.; assembly: GCA_043772515.1. Classification (GTDB taxonomy): domain Bacteria; phylum Bacteroidota; class Bacteroidia; order Flavobacteriales; family Flavobacteriaceae; genus Flavobacterium. The sequence continues at coordinate 6,470 of JAYVGE010000323.1, forward strand.
ACAAGTATAAGAAATTTTGTAGCTGTAGGAGATGCAGTAGCTTCTTTTGATCCAATTTCGTCAATGGGAATTGGTTTTGCGATAAGCTCTGCTTGTCACGCAGCAAAAGCAATAATGGACAACGATAATAATAATGCGCATACTTTTTTGAATTATCAAAAAAACATCAATACCATTTTTAGTAATTACCTTGAAACAAAAAAGCTTTTCTATCAAAAAGAAAAACGTTGGAGTAGTGCCGATTTCTGGAAAAAACGGATTGTATCAGAAGATGTAATTCTTTATGGGGTTAAATAAAAATGGGGCTGACATTACCAATTTTAAAATAGAGAGACGAAGTGGGTTTAATTCAAATTAAAAATTAATAATGGGCTACTAGTACCCTAAATGGTTGCGAAACAAAAATGCAAAGCTTTAAATAATCTGCGGGTAAAAAGACAACTTTTCCTCCCATAGATTCGGCAGCTAGCACAGATTTATAATTATTTGTTTTTTGGGTAGTGCCTATTGTTATGCACTAGCCAAAGTTGGAAACACCGATGAAGATTGCATTTACAAGCATTTTTAAATTTTTCAAATCCTTTTATCTTTCAATTAGTTGCACATAAAACTTTAATAAAAATGATAAACAACAGTCAATTTCTGGAAATAGTGGACTACATCGAAAATATATTTCTTTAAATTTTACAATAATTAATTTATGAAATCGCCATGACAAAAGCTGTCGCAAACACCAATGAAGATTTGGCGATACCATATTCCTATAAAAAACAAATATTATCTACATATGAAACGAATTCATCCCCTATCTTTTTTACTATTTCTCTATTTTGGGATGATTTCGGCTGTCGTAAATAATCTTTTTGCACAGAACGAGCGCAGTAAACAAGAACTAGGAGAAAAAATATACACAAAAGGCATTGGCACAAACAAAAACATAACGGCAAATATGTCGGGTGTCAATGTGCCTGCTACAGTAATGACCTGTATCAATTGTCACAATGCCAACGGAACAGGCAATCCAGAAAGCGGAATTGTGCCTTCGAA
>JAYVGE010000324.1:0-7515 GCA_043772515.1 Flavobacterium sp.
AGACCCCTACGATTCAGGTAGATGGAAATTACAATCCGTTTGCTGCAGACCAAAAACCCAGCAAATCCTATACTAGTTATAAAAAACCAGAGGCTACTGCCAATTGGGAAAGTTTGTACGTAGGCTTAAAACACGATACCGAAGAAGTAAGTACTTTTGCATTCGATACAGAAGAAGTAACGGCCTCCTTGTTTAATGATGAAGAAGTAAGCCAAGCTGTTCATAAAACCTATCAGATTCATAAAAAATATATTGTTTCTTCGATCAAATCAGGTATGGTAATTGTCGATCAGCACCGAGCACATCAGCGGGTTTTGTACGAGCAGTTTTTGGTAAACATGACTGTTCAGCAAGCATCAAGTCAGCAATTGTTGTTCCCTCTCAATTTGTTTTTCTCCTCTGGCGAGATGCAACTTATTGCAGAATTACAATTATCCTTAATCAATACAGGCTTTGTTTTTGAGGAAAACAATATCGATCACATTGTTATTTCGGGTATTCCCATAAATGTTACCGAGAGCGAAGTTTCAATTCTATTAGAACAATTATTGAGTGACCTACAAGACGGTATTCCAGAGAGTAGTTTCAGTCAGAATGATACTATTGCCAAATCTATGTCCCGAAGTTTGGCCGTTAAATCGGGTACGTATCTTACCGAAAAAGAACAAGAAAACTTGGTGAACGGACTTTTTGCTTGCAAAGACCCCAATGTTTCACCTTTTCAAAAAACAACTTTCATCACCATGCGTGTGGAAGATTTAGACAAAAAATTTGCACTATGAGAAACGTAACCGAGACCGTAAAACAATTGATTATTATTAATGTTCTATTTTTTATTGGCACCCAATTAGTAGGCGAGTCCGCTTATAAAATACTAGCGATGTATTTTCCTGAAAATGCAGCCTTCAAATTTTGGCAACCCATTACACACATGTTTATGCACGGTGGATTGATGCATATATTCTTCAATATGTTTGCGTTGTATTCTTTTGGGTCAGCTTTAGAACAAATGTGGGGTGGCAAAAAATTCTTGTTTTTTTATATTTCCTGTGGTTTGGGAGCAGCTTTATTGCACACAGCCATTAATTACTACTATTTTCAAGATAGTCTGAATGTATTAATTGAAAATGGATTTTCTAAACCCGAAATTTTAAAACTTTTAAATGGAGGTCAGATAGACACCAGATGGCAAGAATTGCTTACGGTTTCCGATTTTCAGAATTTTACTAGTGCATATATAGGAACTGTTGTTGGTGCTTCGGGTGCTATTTATGGTGTTATTGTCGCTTTTGCTTTTATGTTTCCCAATGCAGAACTGGCCATGATGTTTATTCCGATTCCAATCAAAGCAAAATATTTTGTACCTGGCTTGGTTTTAATCGATTTGTATCTTGGTGTTTCTGGTCAATCTATTTTTGGAAGCGGAGGTACAGGAATTGCCCATTTTGCCCACGTAGGAGGAGCACTTTTTGGTTTTATTATAATGTGGTATTGGAAGAAAAATCAGTTTAATAAAAATCGCTGGAATTAATTTAGAGAAGTAAATTCTAAATTATCTAAATATCAATATTTTAACCAAAAAATTGGTTCCTCTACGAATTTAAACGCAGCATTTTCGTGTAAATTAGTGTAATTCATGACTTATAGTAAAGGTTTTGATATAAACCCTGTAATTCGTGGTAGTACTAGAAGTTTTTTTTTAGTAATAAAAATAAGATGGAAAACGAATTGATTCTAAAAAAAAGTTGGTCGAAAAGAAATTGGAACTGGTTTTTGCCAGTAACCCTATTGTTGTTATTCGCAATAGGATTGTTTTTTTCTTTGCTGATGGATACAAATATATCCGACCTTGCCAAAGGCTATTCTGATAATTCTCTTTTAAAAAAAGCATTTGAAAAAGCAAAAACAAACCAGAGGGTTTTAGAAGTATTAGGGAATCTAGAACCGATTGACAAATTAGCAATTTTAGAAGGAAGTATAAAATATTCGAATAAAAATAATTCTGTAGCTTTAACCATAAGAATCAAAGGAAGCAAGGAAAAAGGAAAAATGGATATTACTGCAGACAAAAACGGGACGCACTGGAAATACAACAAAATAAATATCCGAATTAAAGCGACTAACGAAGAAATAAAAATTTTAGAATTCCCCTAAATCATTAAATTGAAGATTAAATAGCTTGATTACACCTTATTTTTTTCAGCTTTACAAATGTAAGAATAAAGATTTATCTTCGTTGTATTGCCAATTGAAGGTCGTTATTACTCAAAATTACTAATCCATAATAAAAGCATGAATATTATAGCCGACTTAAAAATTCAATATAAAACGGGGGGAATTGTCCAAAGGTTACTCTACTGGAATATAGCATTATTTGTTATTCCTTGGATGCTTTTTGAAGTCTTATCTTTGTTTAATCTCAAAATTGATTATCTACAATATGTAAGTCTGTCCTCTAGCCCAACCGATTTTCTTTGGAAACCTTGGTCCATACTTACCTATGCTTTTTTTCATGCTGGAGTAATGCATCTTTTTTTTAACATGCTTGTTCTTAATTTTTCGAGCAGGTTCTTTTTGACTTACTTTACCACAAAACAATATTTTGGATTGTATCTTTTGAGTGCCATTTTTGCTGGTCTTACTTTTGTTTTGGGCTATTTTTTCTTAAATTTAAATGCTTCTATCGTGGGAGCTTCAGCGGCTATTATGGCCATACTAGTTGCCGCAACGACCTATCAGCCCTTGACAACTGTTCGTTTGTTATTGGTCGGAAACGTAAAGCTATGGCATATTACAGCCGTAATCCTTGTTCTTGATTTAATGCAATTAAGATTGGAAAATACTGGCGGGCATATTTCTCACTTGTCTGGAGCTTTTTTTGGTTTTATCTTTATTAAATTGCTTCAAAACGGAATCGATTTAAGTAAAATAGTTTCTTCTTTTTTAGATTTTTTTACTAATTTATTTTCCAAAAAAGAAAAAGTACCTTTTAAAAAAGTGCATCGAAATTACAATATGCCAATCGAAAAAAAGATTTCTAGAATTGTTACAAAAGATAAAGTACAACAGCAAATTGATGAAATTTTAGATAAAATTAGCCAATCGGGTTACGATAGTTTGACCAAAGAAGAAAAGGATTTTTTGTTTAAAGTCGGAAAATAAGAGTTCCGTAATCCGAAATAAAAATAGTAAATCAGCCGATTAACCAGATAAACAAAAACATGAAAAACCTATCGTGGTTCAATAAAATGATGTTTTTTTTGAATATAGTGCTTACTGTATTGACTTTTAGCGCTTATATTTTTCCGTTTTTGGCTCCAAAAAGCTTTCCCATTTTGTCGGTTCTCACCTTGTTTATACCTGCGTTTTTTATAGGCAATGCACTGTTCTTTATCTACTGGACTATTCAATTCAAAAAAAGAATGATCATTTCTGGTTTGGTGCTATTAATGGGGATTACTTTTATTAATAAATTCTATAAATTTTCGGAAAAAACTTTTCTAGAAAATGACAAAGATTTTACGGTCATGAGTTATAATGTTCGCTTGTTTAACGTTTTTAAATGGATCGATCGAGACGGAGTACCTGATGAAATTGTAAGCTTTATCAATGATAAAAACCCAGATATCTTGTGTATACAAGAATATTCTACTTCTGCAAAAATAGATTTAAAAGTCTATCGTCATAAATATATTTTTATGGAAGGCGATAAGATAAGAACAGGACAAGCTATATTTTCTAAATTTCCTATTATAGATCAGGGCAATATCGTGTTTCCAGATTCTAACAACAATGTTGTTTTTGCCGACATCAAGAAAGGAAAAGATATTATTAGAGTTTATAATATGCACCTGCAATCGATTAAGATTTCGCCAGACGTAAATGAAATTTCCGAGAATATAGATGTTATCAATAAAGAAAAATCACAATTACTTTTAATCAGAATCAGTAAGGCATTCAAGCAACAACAACAACAAGCAGAGATTTTTATAGAACATAAAAAGAACTGTAATTATCCTGTAATTATTTGTGGAGACATGAATAACAGTGCCTTTTCGTACGTTTATAGAAGTATCAAAGGAAAACTAAAGGACAGCTTTGAGGAAGCAGGAAAAGGCTTTGGAGAGACCTATAAATTTAGATATTATCCCGCTCGAATCGACTATATTTTTGCCGATGAAACCATGGATGTTAAAAAATTTGAGAGTTTCCCTGAGTTCGAAAATTCTGATCATTATCCAATAATGACAAAGCTAAATTTAGAATAAAAGAGTTCGTTCTAATCAGTTTTACAATTTAGTATTGCTTATAAGATGTTTTTGGGATCAAGTCTTTATTTAGGATAAAATCAATGTCGAGAATCAGTGTTTTATAAGCTACGACCGTACTCGTTTTAGCCTTAACTTAAAGAAGAATATTGATCTGTAACTTCTGATTTTTCAAATAATCTACGGCATATTTCCCTTCATTAAATAATAAATCTAGAACGCTTAAGTTGTTCAAAAACCCATGCTTATTATCAAAAACCTGAGTGTAAGAATCGAATTGAGAAGTGTCTTTTTTCCCATTTACCAAAGCACGAAAGTCCGTAATAAGATGGGTGTCTACTTCGTGAAAATATTCGGTTGTGGTGGTGTAATCAATTTTTATTCGCATACATTTATATAAAACAGCTAAAGTTTCGAAATTTAAATCGAGTAAAAAAGCATGCTTTTTTTCAAAAACAGGACGAATATCATCTTCAAAAAACTCAAAGAAAGGAGAGCTTCTGTAGGCAGCCTCCAAGGATTTTAAATGTTGTTTCTGCCAGTCGAAGTCCGTTTCTATCCGTATATCCTTTGTTTTCTGGTTTATTTTGGATGCGTTTTTTACAGGGATATTTAGCATCTGTACTCCATTCGGACTGTAGATATAGGTTCGATTACGATTGGTTTGCTTCTGAAAATTGTCCTCTACCTCAAAGGTATTATTTTCAGATTGTGTGAGCACCGAAAAATGACTAATCGAAGGGAAATAGGTAGGAAGTAATATAGCGTTCATTTGTGATTTGAATTTAAATATCAAAAGTCATAAAGTCGTTGTGACCGTATGACTTTTGAGTTATTTATTGTCTAAGCTTTTTTATCTTTTCTTTTTCTCCAAAAATAGTCTCCTATAAAAAAGACAATTAAACCGAGTATAAATAATTTGAAAAATGATTGCGGTTGCCCTTCACCACTTACGGTGGTAAACAAGCGATCCCAACGAATTTTCCCTAAGCCTTTTCCGTTGGTATCCCAACTCATCCAAATAAATATTGGTTTCCCAACAATATGATTTTCTGGTACAAATCCCCAATAGCGACTGTCCTCAGAGTTGTGACGGTTATCTCCCATCATCCAATAATAATTTTGATCGAAAGTGTAGTTTTTTACAACTTTGCCGTCAATCCTAATCTCTGAGCCAGTAACTTTCAACTCTTTTTTCTCGTATTCCGTAATAATTGTTTTATAAAATGGCAAACTTTCTAAGGTCAAAACAACTGTTTTCCCTTTTTGTGGAATATAAATTGGTCCGAAATTATCGCGATTCCATTTATTAATATTTGGAAAAATCCCTTCTTCAATTCCTTTTGAAATTTCTCTTTTTACAGAAGTAACCCCCGGTACATTTTTCAATCTTTCGGCCGAGGCTGCTGTTAAAGCTCTAATGTACAAAGTGTCTCTCAACTCCGATTTGTAACCCGCACCATCGGTTACATCCAATTCTTTTAAAACCGTTTCAAAATCGATAAGTGTTTTTTGATCCGTAGTTACGGTATAAGAAAACTGTGGTTTTGCTCTTTCGGGCAATGCCAATACTTTTCCGTCTATGTAAACAATTCCGTCTTTTATCGATAAGCTATCACCCGGAATCCCTACACAACGTTTTACATAATTCGATTTTTTGTCAATCGGTTTTCTCAATCCTATTGTTTGTCTATCTCCAAAAAAATGTACTGTATCTGCTGGCCAGTTAAATACAACAATATCGGTTCTGTTTATCGTTTCTAAAGCAGGAAATCTTAAGTAAGGAATTTGCGGCCATTTTAAGTACGACTTTTGTTTTGTCAGAGGGATTGTGTCGTGTACCATTGGCAAAGAAACCGTTGTCATAGGGACTCTTGCACCATAATTTACCTTACTAACAAATAAAAAATCTCCAACCAATAAAGATTTTTCTAATGAAGATGTCGGAATAGTATACGGCTGTATCAAATAAGTATGTACCAATGTGGCAACCACTATTGCAAAAAGCAAAGAGCTAATGGTGTCTGCGGTTTTATTCTCTGGATGAATACTTCGGTCGGTAATATAATCGAGTTTTTGAGTATAATTGACATAATAGATATAAAATCCAAAAGTGATTATGCCCAAAAAAGTATCCAAAGTAGATTTTTTGCCAAAACTACGTAAGGTTTCCACCCAAATAACAGGAAAAATAATCAAGTTTATTATTGGAATAAAGAGCAAAACAGTCCACCAAGTTGGGCGACCTATTATTTTCATTAATACAATCGCATTGTACACAGGCACTATGGCTTCCCAGCGTTTTCTACCTGCACTTTCGTACAATTTCCATGTTCCTAAAAAGTGAATTATTTGTATCGCTAAGAAAAACACAAACCAAAGATATAGTGTCATAATTTAAAAATTTAGAAATTAGAGTTCAGTGTAATCGCGAACAGACGGCACGAAATTGGATTTTTTTTATTATTTTAAATTTAAAGAAAGTACATCTTTCATTGCAAAAATCCCTTGTTTACCAACAATCCATTCTGCAGCAATTACAGCACCAAGGGCAAAACCTTCACGATTGTGTGCCGTGTGTTTTATTTCGATTGCGTCTATTGCCGAATTGTAATTTACGGTATGCGTTCCTGGAATATTTTCGATTCTTTTGGCTTCGATCAGAATCTCATTGGTTTTAGGACTTTCTAGTGTCCAGTTGTCATAATGACTTTTTTCTATCACTGCTTTTGCCAATGAAATGGCAGTACCGCTTGGAGCGTCTAATTTTTGTGTATGATGAATTTCTTCCATCGTAACCTGATAAGAATCAAATTTCGACATCATTTTGGCTAAATAGTCATTGAGCTCAAAAAAAAGATTCACCCCCAAACTAAAGTTAGAACTAGAGATAAGTGCTCCTTTTTTTTCGATACAAAGTGCTTCCATTTCGGGATAATGCGCCAGCCAACCCGTAGTTCCTGAAATCACGGGAACATTCGCCTCAAAACAGTTCGAAAGATTACTTACCGCAGCTGTTGGTACACTAAATTCTATGGCGACATCGGCATTCAAAAGTCCGTCATAAGAGTTGTTTTCGTCTTTTTTCAAAACAATTTCGTGACCACGTTCCAAGGCAATTCTTTCGATTACTTGACCCATTTTTCCGTAGCCTAAAAGCGCAATTTTCATTTTTTTATATTTTAAAAATCAAACAGTAACCCGAGAGGGTTTGCCGTTTAAAAGGTGTAATTAAAGGTTAGTCCCA
>JAYVGE010000325.1:0-20900 GCA_043772515.1 Flavobacterium sp.
ACAAGGAAGCGTCGGCAATTATAGGTAAACATTTTTCGGAAGTAGGCGATAAGCTCATTAATTTTCTTCAGCTATCGGATGATACAAATAAATCGGAGCTGTTGTTGGCTTCTATAGAGCAAAAAGCAAATGCTTTGCAACCGATTCCGTTTGGCAATGCAATCAATTTCAACACAAACAAAAGATATTTACCTCTTGCTGTTGTGCCAATTTTATTATTTTCGTTTTTTTATTTTTCTGGAAACAGTAAATTACTCTCTCAAAGTTTGAATAGAGTAGTGCATTTTAATGCTACTTTTTTGCCACCAGCTCCTTTCGAATTTGTTGTTTTGAATGCTACTTTGCAAACGGAACAAAACAAAGATTTTATCCTTCGTGTAAAATCCAAAGGAAAAGTTGTTCCCGAGAATGCAACCATTGTTATTGGTGAGGAGAGTTATTTTATGGAATCGACATCGGCTGGCGAATTTCAATTTAAGATAAGCAAGCCAGCGGTAAATTTAAATTTTCATTTAGAAGCCAATGCAGTAGTTTCATCCGATTTTGAATTGAAAGTAATCGCTGTTCCAGCTATTGCTAGTTTTGAAATGAGTTTGCATTTCCCGTCTTATCTCAATAAAAAAACCGAAATTATAAACGGAACTGGCAACGCTATTATTCCAGAAGGAACGATGGTTACATGGAAATTAAACACCCAAGCCACTAATGCTGTCGATTGGTTGGACTCTAAATCAAGGTTTTCGTTTCTTAAAAAAGAAAATAGCTTTGTTTTGTCTAAAAATATTAGCCAAGATACAGAATATCAAATTATTACAGCTAATAATTGGGTCAAAAATCATGAAAAGCTCAATTATCAGCTTTCTGTTGTCAAAGATCAGTTTCCAACGATTAGTGTAGGTAATGCGCCCGATAGTTTAAAGGTTGATAAAGGTTTCGTTTTAGGCCAGATTTCAGATGATTATGGTTTTTCGAAACTGCAAATTGTTTATTATAATAGGAACAATCCACACGTTGTTAAACGTGCAATAATCGCAATAAAGAAAGGAGTTTATGATCAATTTGTTTTTTCTTTTCCGAGTAATCTTCCAGTTGAGCAAGGAGTATCGTATAACTATTATTTTGAAATTTTTGATAATGATGCTATCCATAACTTCAAAAGTACCAAATCTGCTGTTTTTTCTAATCGTGTTGTTACCGATTCAGAAAAGGAAGACCAAGTTTTGCAACAGCAAAATGACAATATTAATAGCCTAGAAAAATCATTAAAGAATCAAGACAAACAAATTTTAGCCATTGAAAAACTCCAAAAAAATGGTAAAGAAAAAGACAATATAGAATTTAAAGACCAACAAAAAATCAATGATTTTATTCAGCGTCAGAAACAGCAAGATGAGATAATGAAAGAATTTGCTAAGAAAATGAATAACAATCTCGACAAAACAAAGAGCGATAATAAAGATGCTGATAAAGAAGAATTGAAAAAAAGATTGGATAATGCAGCAAAAGATTTAGAGAAAAATAAAAAAATGTTGGATGAATTAAAAGTGCTTAATGACAAAATGCAACAAGAGGATTTGCAAGACAAGTTAGAGAAATTTAAGCAAAACAGTAAAAGCCAAACTAAGAATCTTGAACAATTGGTTGAGCTTACCAAAAGATATTATGTAGAGAAGAAGACGGAACAAATTGCTGGAAAACTGGAAACACTTTCGGAGAAACAAGATAAACTTTCGGAGAATATTAAAGATAATAAAACGGATAAACAAGAAGAAATAAACAAAGATTTTGATAAGATCCAAGAGGATTTAAAAGAATTGGAGAAAGAAAACGAATCTTTAAAAGCACCAATGGACATTCCTAAAGAAAGCACTTTGGAGAAAAGTGTCGAGGATGATTTGAAAAAAGCATCCGAAGAATTACAAAAAGGGAAGGCAGACAAAGCCAAGCCTAAGCAAAAAAGCGCTTCTAAGAAGATGAAAGATATGGCGATGAATATGAAAGAAAGTTTAGCCCAAAGTGAGAAAGATCAAATAGAAGAAGATGTAAAAATGTTGCGTCAAATTTTAGACAATTTATTAGCATATTCTTTGTCTCAAGAGGATGTGTTGTCGGCTTTTAAAACCATAAAAAAAGGAGCTCCGGCTTTTAATAAAAATCTAAAATTGCAGCAGGATCTGAAATTGCAGTTCAAACATGTTGATGACAGTTTGTTTGCTATGGCGTTGCGTAATCCGAAAATTGCAGAGAATGTAACCAAAGATGTTGCCAACGTACACTATAATATCGACAAGTCTTTGGATAATCTTGCCAATGCTCAATTGCCAAAAGGATTATCACATCAACAATATGCTATTGCAGCTGCCAATAAGTTGGCAGATATGCTAAGTGATACACTTAATAATTTGCAAATGTCGATGTCTTCTATGGGTTCTGGTGGTAAGCCAAAACCAGGAAGTGGCTCTGGGATGCAATTGCCCGATATAATAAAAAAACAAAAAGGGATAGAGGATAAGATGAAGGATGGAATGAAGAAGGGAAACAAATCTGGCGAAAAACCTGGAGAAGGCAAAGGAGAAAAAGACGGTCAAGGAACCAAAAGTGGTACAGGAAAGAGCATGCAAGATGGTGAAGATGGTGATGGAGGCGAAGGTAATGCCAAAGCAATTATGGAAATTTACAAGGAGCAAAAACAATTACGGGATGCATTGCAAAACGAATTAGAAAAACAAGGATTGGGAGGGATTGGGACTAATGCTTTGGAGCAGATGAAAGCAATAGAAAAGCAACTTTTAAATAAGGGTTTCAAAAACGAAACACTACAGCGAATGTTATCTGTCAATCAAGAATTACTAAAATTAGAAACGGCATTACAGCAACAGGGTCAAGATAACAAAAGACAATCCGAAACCAATAAAAAAGAGTTTAGTAACAGAACAAATTCGTTATCGCCTGCATTATTAGAATATTTGAATAGCATAGAAATATTAAATAGACAATCGCTACCTTTGCGCTCGAATTTTAATCAAAAGGTTCAAGAATATTTTAATAAAAAATGATCAATTTCAACTACGAATCCGACTTCAATTTAGACAACGAAGAACCAATTGCCAATTGGCTTTCGAATGTAATTCTTTCCGAAAATAAGAAAGAAGGGGAGATAAACTACATCTTTTGTGACGACGAATATTTGCACAAAATAAATGTAGAATATCTTAATCATGATACTTTAACAGACGTAATTAGTTTTGATTACACTTTGGGTAACGAAATAAGTGGTGATGTTTTTGTTTCTGTAGAGCGAGTACAAGACAATGCTAATGATTTTAAAGTTTCTTTTGAGGACGAATTAAGGCGTGTATTGGTTCACGGAATATTGCACTACTGCGGTTACAAAGACAAAAACGAAGAAGACGAATTATTAATGCGCACCAAAGAAGACGAAAAATTAGCGTTGTTCCACGTGAAACAGTAGTAATGTAAAAAATACATAAAAACAATTGTTTCACGTGAAACAATAAATAATAAATAATAGAACAAAGTGTTTCACGTGGAACGGTTTTGGTTTTTATATTTAAACGAGTTTAATGTTTCACGTGGAACAGTACAATAATAAGAATTTGAGTTTTGAATAGTGATATTCGAGTGTCAAATTGAAATAAAACAAACAAAATGTTTCAAGACGAATATGATGTAATAGTAGTGGGTGCTGGGCACGCTGGTTCTGAAGCCGCAGCAGCAGCTGCCAATTTAGGTTCAAAAACCTTGTTGGTTACAATGAGTTTGCAGAACATTGCGCAGATGTCTTGCAATCCCGCTATGGGCGGAATTGCAAAAGGGCAAATTGTTCGGGAGATTGATGCCCTAGGTGGATATTCTGGAATTGTTTCGGACAAAACCGCTATTCAATTCAAGATGCTCAACAAGTCCAAAGGGCCTGCAATGTGGTCGCCAAGGGTGCAAAGCGATCGCATGCGTTTTGCCGAAGAATGGCGAATGATGCTGGAACAAACACCGAATCTCGATTTTTACCAAGAAATGGTAAAAGGTTTGATTATTGAACAGGGAAAGGTAAAAGGAATTCGAACTTCTTTGGGAGTAGAAATTCGATCTAAATCGGTTGTGCTCACTAATGGAACTTTTTTGAACGGTTTGATTCATATAGGTGAAAAACAATTTGGCGGAGGAAGAGCAGGGGAGAGCGCAGCGTACGGCATTACAGAAGATTTAGTAGACGTAGGTTTTGAATCTGGACGAATGAAAACGGGTACACCTCCTAGAGTCGACGGAAGGTCTTTGGATTATTCTAAGATGAATGAAGAAAAAGGAGATGCTAAGCCAGATAAGTTTTCTTATTCGGATGTGACTTCTCCGTTAATTCATCAGCGTTCGTGTCACATGACCTATACGTCGTTGGATGTACATGATATTTTGAGAGAGGGTTTCGATCGATCGCCAATGTTCAATGGTCGGATAAAAAGTCTTGGACCTAGATATTGCCCTTCTATCGAAGATAAAATAAATCGCTTTGCCGACAAAGAACGTCACCAATTATTTGTGGAGCCAGAAGGATGGAATACCTGCGAGGTTTATGTAAACGGGTTTTCTACTTCTTTGCCAGAAGATATTCAGTTCAAAGCATTGCGCTCGGTGGTAGGTTTTGAGAAAGTAAAATTTTTTCGACCAGGCTATGCTATCGAATATGATTATTTCCCACCAACACAGCTCAAGCACACGCTAGAAACCAAGTTGGTTGAAGGTTTGTATTTTGCTGGGCAAATTAACGGAACGACAGGATACGAAGAAGCAGCATCGCAAGGATTGATGGCCGGAATCAATGCGCACTTAAAAGTACATGAGAAAGCACCTTTAATTCTAAAAAGAGACGAAGCTTATATTGGGGTTCTTATCGATGACTTAATTACCAAAGGTACCGAAGAGCCGTATCGTATGTTTACTTCAAGAGCAGAATACAGAACGTTGTTGCGACAGGATAATGCCGATTTTAGACTAACACCTTTGTCGTATGAAATTGGGTTAGCTTCTGAAAAACGCTTGCGCCGTATGGAGCACAAACTAAAGGAATCTGAAAAAATGGTGGCTTTCTTCAAAGAAACAAGTGTTTCTGTAGCAGAAGCCAATCCTATCTTGGCATCAAAAGCTACAGCACTTATTTCGCAAGGAGATAAAATGTTTAAAGTATTTTCGCGTCCTCAAATTGATTTGGAAGATATAATGAAATTCGAAAAAGTTTTGGAGTATATTGCCAATAATGATTTGGATCAAGAAATTCTTGAACAAGCCGAAATTCAAGTAAAATATTCGGGTTATATCGAAAAGGAAAGAAACAATGCCGATAAGCTGACTCGTTTAGAAGATGTAAAAATCCCAGAGAATTTCGATTATAATAAAATTAAATCTATGTCGATTGAAGCCAAACAAAAACTGAGTAAAATTCGTCCAATAACAATTTCTCAAGCATCAAGAATCAGCGGCGTTTCGCCAAGTGATGTTTCGGTGCTTTTGATTTACATGGGACGCTAAGGAGTTTTAGATTTTGGTAACACTGAGCCTGCCGAAAGTTAGTGATTTTCTCATGACGGTCACTGAGCTTGCCGAAACATAGCAATTTTCATGACGGTCACTGAGCCTGCCGGAAGTTAGTCATTTCTCATGACGGTCACTGAGCCTGCCGAAGTGTAACTATTCGATTTTACGGTCACTGAGCTTGCCGAAGTGCAAATATTTCAACATCATTTTGTCTTAGCTTGCCGAAGTGAAATTAATATGTTCCACGTGAAACTACGGTGGGAAGTCTTGATCTCATTGAAATGTTTAATCTTTATTTTTTTAGTATATGAATATTATTGAAAAGAAAGTTTTATCGTCAGAAGAAAAAAAAATATTGTTTCAACTCTGGAATAAAGAGTATCCTGAAAAACTAAGCTATAATACAATAGAAGAATTGAACTCGTATTTAAATAATCTGTCAAGTACAAAACATTATTTATTAATTGATCGCAATAAAATTTCAGGATGGGCTTTTACTTTTTTTAGAGAGAATGAAGATTGGTTTGCCATAATTGTAAACCAAGAAATACAAGGAACTGGAAAAGGTTCGTTGTTACTGGAAGAATTAAAAAAAGAAAAAAATAATTTGAATGGCTGGGTTGTCGATCACGAAAACGACAGCAAACAAAATAAAGAACCTTATAAATCTCCGTTGCCGTTTTATATCAAAAATGGGTTTATGGTTTGTAGTAATATAAGAATTGATAATAAAAAAATTGAGGCAGTAAAAATAAACTGGAAGCGTTAAGGAAAGTCGAAAATTAATAGCGTTTATACATATTAAGTTTTTTTTGAATAAATCAAGGATTTGAAAAACACCCCTACAAGGTCAAAAAAGACTTTGCTGGAGAACACAAGGAGTCCTGCAAGGTTTTTTTTGACTTTGTAGGTATTAGAGTAAGTATAGTAAGCTTTTTTTGAGTAAAAGTATCTTGAAGAAAAACACTTTTAAGTAATAATCCCTTAATGCGTATAAACTATAATTTACTAACTATAAAACGATTGTTAAACATAAGTATTGTTTTTAGGATTGTAGCAACGAATCACTAAAAACTAAAAAAGACCCCTGAAAATTAAATATGGACATTTCAAATAAAAAACATTTTTTAACTGTAAAAGATTATTCCGTTTCAAAAGAAACATTCGAATTGTATCGAGATGAAGCTCTGGATATGCTAATCACTTTTCCACAACCCAGTGTAGAGAATTTGGGTAAGTACTACGAAAGTGTAGATTATATTTCGCACACCGACAGCAAACGTTCTCTGTTTGAAAAGGCGTATCATTTTGTAAAAAACATTGCCTTAAAAAATAAATTGAATTTGATAAATTCTTTGCAATCTAAACCTGGAAAAATTTTGGATATAGGAGCAGGAACAGGAGATTTTTTGTCGGTTGCAAAAAATAATGGTTGGCAAACAATAGGAGTAGAGCCCAGTGAAAAAGCAAAAACGATTGCAAAAGGTAAAGGAGTAGCTTTTGTTGAAAAAACAAGCGAATTAGAAAGCCATACTTTTGATGTTATTTCGATGTGGCATGTTCTGGAACACGTTCCTAATTTAGATGATCAAATAAAAGAATTGAAAAGACTTTTGAAACCCAGTGGGACTTTAATTATTGCTGTTCCCAATTTTAAATCTTTTGACGCAAAGCATTATCAAAATTTTTGGGCTGCCTATGATGTACCCATTCACTTTTGGCATTTCTCTAAAACAGCCATAAAACTACTTTTCGAAAAACAAGAGATGAAGCTTACAAAAGTGCTTCCAATGAAATTTGATTCTTTTTATGTGAGCCTGCTTTCAGAAAAGTATAAATCTGGAAAAATGAATTATTGTAAAGCCTTTTTGATTGGTTTGCGATCTAATTGGAGAGCCAAGCAAAGTTCCGAATATTCGTCTCACATTTACATCCTAAAAAACAGCTAAAACTTATTTTAGGTGGTTTTAAGCCGTTTTTTTGCGTCTCAGGAGGGTTTGTATTGTGTTTTTTGAAAAGAATGCGCATTTTGAAGCTACGAAAGCTGGTTTTAATAGCTAAAAACGATAAATACTTAAATGATAATAGCAAAAATTGATTGTTATAAATTGAGTGCATTTTTTAAACTTTTTGTCGATGCTATCTATTTTTTTATATTTTTGTGTTCAATACTAAAAATTCTATAAAACAACAAAATGAAAAAATCATTATTAATTATTGCAGTTTCAGTTTCGCTTATTGCTTGTAATAAAACCGCAGAAGTTAAAGAAGTAAAAACAGCTTACGTAGATACTTCGGTATTGATGAAAGAGTATACAGAAGCAAAAGATCTTGAGGCAAAATATAAAGCCAAAGCCGAAGAGAAAGGAAGACAACTAGAAGCAGAGATCGCCCGTTTTAAACAAGAAGCGGCAAGTTTTCAAAGTCAAGCACAAGCAAACGGACAAGCTTGGGCACAACAAAGAGGTGCTGAATTGCAAAAGAAAGAGCAACAATTAGGGTATGCACAACAAGCATTGTCTCAGGAATTACAACAAGAAAGTGGTAAAGAAATGGATTCTTTGGTTAGTGGTGTAAAAAAATTTATCAAAAACTACGGTAAAGAAAAAGGATATTCTTATATCTACGGAACTGGAGATGCTGCAACAGTTTTGTACGCAGAAGATAAATTTGACATTACCAAAGACATTCTTAAAGAATTGAATGATAAGTACAAAGCACCTACTAAAACAGCTGCTAAAGAAGAGGTTAAAAAATAATTTACGTCTTTATAAAATCTAAAAAAGCCTTCATCAGTTATACTTTTTGAAGGCTCTTTTATTAAGCCAATTTCAACACAGATTTCACAAATTTAGTAGAAATTAATCTATGTCAATTTGTGAAATTCTCAACGAATATTGGTTCGGCTCAAAATATATATAATTTTCGCCTTACGGCTTTCTGTTTTTAGCCCTCAAGTTTGCTTTGAAACTTTACATCTTAAAATTTTTGACTTACCCATTTTCTGTTATCTTTGCTTCATGCAATTTTCTGAAATTTTAGGACACGATTATATCAAGAATCATTTAACTAAAAGTGCCGATTCCGGTAGGATACCTCATGCTCAATTGTTTATAGGTCCTGAAGGTTCTGGTACTTTGCCGATGGCAATTGCCTATGCTCAATATATTTTGTGTAAGAATCAAAATAGTGAAAACGAAGGAGTTAATGAAAGTTGTAACCTTAAATTCAATAAATTATCACATCCAGATTTACATTTTGTCTACCCTACAGTAACTACAGAAGAAGTAAAACAAAAACCTAAAAGTATTGATTTTATTACCGATTGGAGGCAGTTTGTAAACCAGAATCCTTACGGTGGTTTGTTCGATTGGTACAGCCAACTTGGTGTT
Source organism: Flavobacterium sp. (assembly GCA_043772515.1). Taxonomy (GTDB): domain Bacteria; phylum Bacteroidota; class Bacteroidia; order Flavobacteriales; family Flavobacteriaceae; genus Flavobacterium. The sequence goes on from JAYVGE010000325.1 coordinate 8,940, forward strand.
CAGAACAAGCAAGGCGAAATTAGGGTCGACGATGCTCAGGAAATTTTGAAAGCATTAGCCTTAAAATCCTTTGAAGGTGGATATAAAATCATGATTGTTTGGATGGCCGATAAACTCAATATTGCTGCCTCGAACAAATTGTTGAAATTATTAGAAGAACCACCAAAAAAAACTGTTTTTCTTCTGATTTCAGAAAAGGAAGAAGACCTAATTCAAACGATTCGTTCCCGATGTCAAATGGTTCATTTTAATGCATTAAGCGAAAATACAATTGCAGAAGCGTTGGTTGCGAGGAATCAGATGGGTAGGGCTATTGCCAAAAAAATGGCACATCAAGCACAAGGAAATTTCAACAAAGCCTTACATTTATTAAAATCAGATGAGGAAGAAGCTCCTTTCGAAATCTGGTTTGTCGAATGGGTTCGTGCCGCTTTTCGGGCCAAAGGAAATGCAGCAATTATATCGGATCTTATTCTTTGGAGCGAAAAAATCGCTGGATTAGGAAGAGAAACACAAAAAAAATTCCTGCAATTTTGTATCGATATGTTTCGACAAGCGCTACTTTTCAATTACGAAACGCCTAGTTTGGTGTATCTTGAACCAAAAGTAGAAAAATTTAAAATAGCTAATTTTGCCCCTTTTGTAAATGGTTCTAATATTCACGATATATTTCAGGAATTATCAGATGCTATCTACCATATTGAGCGTAACGGAAACGCAAAAATCATTTTAACCGATTTATCTATAAAACTAACCCGATTAATCCATAAAAAATAACACCTATGAACAACCCAGCTACTATTTTAATTTTAGCCTTTTTGGCGATTACTTTTCTTCAATCTGGTTACGACAAGCTTTTTTATTGGAAAGACAATTTAGATTGGCTTAAAGGGCATTTTGCAAAAACTCCGTTAAAAAATAGCGTGCCTTTGGCATTAGCAAATATACTTATCTTGGAGCTAATCTCGGGAGTACTCTGTGTAGTTGGCGTTATCGAATTGTTGGTAAACAACGGAAGAGTATTCGGGCTTTATGGTGCTATTTTTTCTAGTATTACTTTGCTAATGTTGCTTTTTGGTCAGCGATTGGCCAAAGATTACGATGGTGCGAGAACGATTGTACTTTATTTTATTCCAGCAGTTATGGCTGTTTATTGGTTGAACTAATCTTTAGAATAGATCCAAAAAAAAGTTTCCCATTTTATACATTTCAATAATTAAACTTCAATAATTTTAAAAAAATGACTCCAAAACATCCATCTGAATCATTAACAATATTAACCGATTTGGTTTTACCAAGCGAAACCAATCCTTTAAATAATCTTTTTGGTGGCGAATTATTGGCCCGAATGGATCGTGCAGCGAGTATTGCGGCGAGAAGGCATTCTCGCAGAATTACCGTTACGGCATCTGTAAATCATGTGGCTTTTAATAGAGCGATACCGTTGGGAAGTGTAGTAACTGTAGAGGCAAAGGTGTCTCGATCTTTTCGAAGTTCTATGGAAATTTTTATAGATGTTTGGGTAGAAGACCGTGAATCTGGAAATAAAACCAAGGCAAATGAAGCGATTTATACTTTTGTTGCTGTTGATGATACTGGAAGACCAGTAGAAGTGGCGCCAATTGTACCAGAAACAGAGCTAGAGATACAACGTTTTGAAGCAGCTTTGCGACGCAAACAATTGAGCTTGCTTCTTGCTGGAAAAATAAAACCTGAAGAAGCTACAGAATTAAAAGCATTGTTTGCATAAGAGAGAAACTTTATGGGTTTTTATAAAATCGATAGCGTTTAATAACGCAAAAATCGAGTAGAAAATCAGTGTTGTTACCTCAGAAAAAATAAGTATTTTTACAATTATAATTTATAATATAATGAAATAGATTGAAAGTAAATCCTTCAAACTATTTTATCTTTCATAGCAAATAAGAGAAAAGAAATGGCAAAAAAAGAGATGAGTTCGGAGAAAGAAGCTAAATTAAAAGCATTACAACTTACACTTGATAAACTGGACAAAACCTACGGAAAGGGTACAGTAATGAAGATGGGGGACAAAGCCATTGAAGAGGTAGAGACGATTTCCTCGGGTTCTTTAGGAATTGATTTAGCACTAGGTGTTGGAGGTTATCCTAGAGGGAGAATTATAGAGATATACGGACCAGAATCCTCTGGAAAGACAACTCTTACGCTTCATGCTATCGCTGAAGCTCAAAAAGCCGGTGGAATAGCTGCTTTTATTGATGCAGAGCATGCTTTTGACAGAAATTATGCAGAAAAATTAGGGGTTGATATCGAAAACCTTATCATTTCACAGCCTGATAATGGAGAGCAAGCATTAGAAATTGCCGAAAACTTAATTCGTTCAGGTGCCATCGATATTGTGGTTATAGACTCGGTTGCTGCTCTAACACCCAAAAGTGAAATAGAAGGCGAAATGGGTGATTCCAAAATGGGTCTTCATGCTCGATTAATGTCACAAGCCTTACGAAAGCTTACAGGAACCATTAGTAAAACAAATTGTACAGTATTCTTTATCAATCAATTGAGAGAGAAAATAGGGGTAATGTTCGGAAATCCAGAAACCACAACAGGTGGGAATGCATTAAAATTTTATGCTTCGGTTCGTTTGGATATTCGTCGTTCGACTCAAATAAAAGACGGAGATAACGTAATTGGGAACAGAACAAAAGTAAAAGTGGTAAAAAATAAAGTGGCACCACCATTTAAAGTAGCCGAATTCGACATTATGTACGGAGAAGGGGTTTCTAAAACGGGTGAAGTCTTAGACTTAGCTGTAGAATTCGAAATCATAAAAAAATCGGGTTCTTGGTTTAGTTATGGTGAAACCAAATTAGGACAAGGCCGAGATGCCGTAAAATCGTTGATAAAAGACAATCCAGAACTTGCCGATGAGTTGGAAGTGAAGATTAAAGCACACATAAAAGCATTAGCAGAAGCATAAAATTCAAAAACTATAAAAAAGCTCTCTTTTAAGAGATTAAACTAAGCACATAAGTAATTCACTTTTAGACTTTAAAATAAAAGAGAAAATAAAATCTCGAAAACACCTACAAGGTTTGAAAAAGACTTTGTAGGTATAATTAAGAGAGAAACAAAAAGAACCTATATAAACAAGCTTTTTTTAAAGCCTAAAAGTAGAAGTAAAAACAAATTATAAAAACAAATATGAATATAAAATCTACAAGCATAATCCCTTTTAGCGCCCTAATTCTTTTAATACTTACTTCTTGTAATAAAGACGAGAGTGTGGCAGTGGTAGAACCAGTAGTTATTGTTGTAAAAACGGAGAAGGTATTCGAACAAAAATTAGACGCTAAAACAGGTAAAGATTCTTTTATTAAAAGTGCTGATGGTGCAAAAAATTACGGTTCTGATACCGTTTTGTGGACTAGTTTAAGCAGTCCTACTAGTGAAGAAGAAATTTTGATTGATTTTGACATGAATGCGATACCTGCAAATTCTGAAATTCTAGAGGCAAAATTATCTTTGTACTTTCCAGCTAATTTAAATACGCAATCAGATATTTCAATAAAAAGAATCAGTACAGATTGGCTTGAAAATACGGTAGTTTGGAATACTAAACCGAACGTAGCTTCAAATGAGGATCTTGCTATTAGTTTCAAAAAGACACAAATTGTTTTTGATAATTATAATGATATAGATGTTACTTCTATTGTAAAAAAAATGATTTCTGATAAAACAAATAGCCATGGTTTTAAGATTACTTCTACGACTTTGGGCAGTCAAAAAATCCGTTCTAGCGAATATGTATCTGCGGATAATGTAGGATATGGTCCAAAGATTATAATCAAATACAAGTCATAAATAAGGGAAACTTATTTTTATAAATGAACAATTACTTACATACCTCTCGGTAATTTTTTTAGCATATTACTTTACAGCCTTTATAAACGGTCTGAAAGTAATATGCTTTTTTATTTCAAATAGATTGTCTTTATTTTATTTAAACGGTTAGTATAAAAGGGTTTTAATTTTTTTGCATTTTTCAACGCAACCTATTCCCTTTTTTTTCATCCTAATCCAGAAGTCATTTGTTTTACTAACAAAAAATATTCTGTTTAATCCTAAAATTTTAAAAAGATGAAGAAGATTGTATTGTTTTTAATTGTTATATTTACATTAAACGCTTGTAGTTCAGAGGATGAGCACAGTAATAATCATTATGAAGTACTTCCTGTGAATAGTTTTATCGTACCCAAAACCTTTACGTTAGGTGAAACCTACGTAATAAAAATGAAGTACAAAAGACCTTCAAGCTGTCACTATTTTCAAGGTGTTTATTACGAAAAAAATCTGAATACTAGAACTATAGCTGTTCAAACCTCTGTGCTTGAGGAAAATTCTTGCAAGGCATTAGACACGGAGCCTTTAGAAGTTTCTTTTAATTTTTATGTAACCAACACGGGTTCTTATATTTTTAAGTTTTATAAAGGGGAAGATGCAGCTGGTAAAAATATTTTTGAAGAGGTAGAAATTAAGGTAGTCAGTAATTAATTTTTGTATAAAACGGTGGGTTTAGACCAATTAATTTCTGAATGCAAAAGTAACTGTCCCAAAGCACAGGAGCAGTTGTATCGCTTGTTTTCTAAAAAATTCTTTGGTGTTTGTTTAAAATATTCTCGAAATTATGCTGATGCAGAAGACAATCTGCAAGATGGGTTTTTGATTATTTTTAATAAAATTGACCAATTTATAGGAAAAGGATCGTTTGAAGGTTGGGCAAAAAGAATCTTAATTAACAATGCACTACAAAAATACAAAGGAATACGGTTTTTAGATGTTTTAAGCGACGCAATTCCCGATAATGAGGTTGATGTAGCTGATGAGGATATTCCGTTAGAGTATTTAATGCAGATCATTCAGGAATTACCAGATCAATACCGATTGGTGTTTAGTCTTTATGTTTTGGATGATTATTCTCATAAAGAAATTGCTGCTTTGTTGCAGATAACTACAGGAACAACAAAATCTAATTTGGCTAGAGCACGAATGATTTTAAAAGTAAAGATTGATACGTACACAGGAACTAGTTTAATAACATCGGCAAAATGAATGATCAAAAAAACATAGACCGATTGTTTCAAGAACGATTTAAAGATTTTGAGTCCGAACCCAATGAATTGATATGGAAGAATATTCAAGCGTCTTTATCCAAAAAGAAAAAAGAACCTAAAATTATCCCTTTTTGGTTGCGATTTTCAGGAATTGCTGCTACATTTCTTTTGGGAACGGCTACTTTGAATTCGGTTTTTATTATCAAGGAAGGTAATAAAAATGGCATAGTTTTAGTTAACAACGTTTTAGATAAAGGACTAGGAGATGATAATTTTGTTTTTGATAAGAAAAATTCAACAATTACGACCAATTTTTTAAAAGAAAAACTAAAAGAGAACCAACTAGTTACAAGTACCAACAACCAAAAAACCGTTAGCAACCATGAAAAGAGCATTACAATTATTGTTCAATCAAAACCATTGGACAGCAAAAAGGCAAATAAAAATTATTTTAATTCTAATTTCGCAAAAAATAATTCATCGGTAACAGAATCTTTTACCCTTGGTAAACCAAAGTTTAAACCAGTTCTTGGGGTAACAAATATTTCAATAAATACAAATTATTTCAACGATTATTTAGATGAAAACAGACTAAATAATAATCGAATTGCTACCACAAAAAAGGGGGATAATAATACAAATGCCAGCGAAGCCAAAAGGGATCATGTAGCAACAGATGTGTCTATTTCAATTCCTGTAAATGTTCCTTTTGCAAGCCATTCGAATCTTAATAAACCTACTAAAGAGTACTTAAAAACGGTTCCTTCTATTCCTAATGAACTCGAAGAATTACTTAAGAAAAAAGAATCTGAGAAAAAACAAGTTGTTGTATTGTCATCAAAAAAATGGCAAATTACGCCCAATATAGCGCCTGTTTTTTTAAATTCTAATTCAAAAGGATCTCCGATTGATGCACAATTTTCTGAAAACGATAAAAATTATGAAAATAACATTAGTCTAGGGTTGGGTGTGAATTACGCAGTATCTTCAAAGATTGCAATTCGAACAGGAATTAATAAGTTAGCACTTGGTTTTAACACGAATAATGTTACATATTATGCAGGATTAAACAACAATACGCTTTCTGGAATTGCATACAATAACAATGCCGAAGCCATAACGGTGGTAAACAGCTCGGTTGTGACAGAATTGATTGCTTTTGAGAAAGACATTCAAAATACAAATGAGGGTACGCTAAACCAAAAAATGGGTTATTACGAAGTTCCTTTGGAAGTGTCGTATGCTGTTTTGGATAAAAAATTTGGAATTCGGCTCATCGGCGGAGTAAGTACGCTTTTTTTAGATGAAAACAAAGTGTCTTTGGTGGCGCTCCATTCGAGAGTCGATTTAGGAAAGGCAAATAATTTGAACCAAGTTCATTTTAGTACAAACATCGGTTTAGGCTTAAAATACGAGTTTTTAAAATCTTTTCATGTCAATATAGAACCGATGTTTAAATATCAGATTAATACTTATTCTAAAGAGGCAAAGGATTTTAACCCATTTATTATTGGACTGTATTCGGGGATAAGCTATAATTTTTAACTTTATTTTTCTGTTTAAAAAATAACAATTGATTTAGGATAATAATTCTAACTTTTTCTCGAATCTCTTTTCTGTCTAGCAAAGTTTTTCCAGTGGTCTCCACCCACGGATGTACTTTTACGCGCATAAGACCTGGGCTTCCGCTAAAAAAAGTATAGGAGAATCGGGTTTTATTATCTGCAAAAGTGATCGGTACTATTGGTAATTTGTGTTCGATTGCTAATCGAAAAGCACCCTCTTTGAAAGTATCTAAGATAATCGATTCATCATCGGGTACGCCACCTTCTGGGAAAATGCAAATACTCAATCCTTGATTAATTCTAATTTGTGCTCGATTAAAAACTTCCATTCTGCTTTTAGAAGAACTTCGGTCGACCAATATGCAAGATCTTTTATAAAAAAAACCAAACAAAGGTATTTTTGCCAATTCTTTTTTCCCTACAAAAACAAACGGATTTTTAATGGTGACTAGCATAAGCATTACGTCGGTCATCGAGGTATGATTGGCAACAAACATATAGCTTTTGTTCGAATCTAAGACTTGACTTTTGTCAATTTTATAATAAAATCCCATTCCGAAAAGGATAAATTTTGCCCAAATTCGAGCCATTTTGAAAAAATAGGGATAGCCACTTTCTGTTAGAATAGAAACTAGTAAAAAAGGGAACATAATGACTATAGGTAGGGTCATTAAAACATAAAACCAAATACGCCAAACTACCCAAAAAAATTTTTTTACTGCTTTCATAATGCCAAAAGTAAGAAATCGGATGTAAATATTTAGTAAAAGAGCTAAATTTGCCAAAAACTTTGCATCTCGATAACTCTTGGGATTGCGGTAAAGAAAATCATAATGGCAAAAATACTCACAGGGGTGCAAAGCACCGGAACACCACATTTAGGAAATTTACTCGGAGCAATTATTCCTGCAATAGCATTGTCTAATAATCCTGAAAACGAATCGTTTCTTTTTATCGCCGATTTGCATTCGATTACGCAAATAAAAAATGGCGAAACCTTAAGAACGAATACTTATAGTACTGCAGCTGCTTGGCTTGCGTGTGGTTTGAATGTGAATAAAGTGGTATTTTACAGACAATCGGACGTGCCACAAACAGCCGAATTGTCTTGGTATTTGAGTTGTTTTTTTCCTTTTCAACGCTTAACGCTGGCACATTCTTTCAAGGATAAATCTGATCGTTTAGACGATGTAAACGCTGGTTTGTTTACGTATCCGATGCTCATGGCGGCCGATATTTTATTATATGATGCCCAAGTGGTGCCGGTAGGTAAAGACCAATTGCAGCATGTAGAAATCACTAGAGATGTAGCCTCTCGTTTCAACCACCAAATGGGAGAAACGTTTGTGATTCCAGAAGCCAAAATACAAGAAGAAAGTATGCTTATTCCAGGTACCAATGGAGGAAAAATGAGTAAATCTGCCAATAATATTATCAATATTTTCTTAGATGATAAATTATTGCGAAAGCAAGTAATGGGGATCGAAACGGACAGTACTTCGCTCGAAGACCCTAAAAATCCTGAGACTTGCAATGCCTTTGCTATCTATAAATTATTAGCAAATAAAGAGCAATTAGAAGTGATGACAGCCAATTATCTGGGTGGAAATTATGGTTATGGTCACGCCAAACAAGCTTTGTTTGAGTTGATTGTAACAACATTTGCTACCGAAAGAGAAAAATACAATTATTATATGAACAATCTCTCTGAAGTAGATGCACTTTTGAAACTAGGAGCCAACAAAGCGACAATTGTTGCCGATGGTGTTTTGAGAAAAGTAAGAGAAAAATTGGGATTTGAGATAAAATAATGAAAAATATGTAATCCTAAGTACATGTTTCAAAAACAGTTACTTAGGGTTTGTCAAGAAATAACTAATCCTAAATCCTATGCCGTTTCCTTAAGGAATTGCATTGAGTTACCTACTTATCTCTTTTTATGTACTCCTAACTCCCTTCTCAAGAGGGGAATTTGCTACTGCAAAATAAGGTATTTATATATTGTAAGAAATTATATCATTATTTTAAATCAAAAGAGAATTAACCTTAATTTTCAATAAAACAATATCGTTTCATTGAAATTTAATGGCATGCTGTTTATCATTTAGGCGAGTCTTAAGGAAACGACATTGAATCCTAGTCATTAAATAGCCTCAAATAATTTACCTGGTAACGGTCGAATCACACCTTTTAATTCCATTGTAAGGAGCATTCCCGAAATTTTATAAATGGGCAAATCACAACGTAGTGCAATGATATCGAGTAGTTCTTTGCCGTTTTGAAGCAGGTAGTCGTATATTTTTTGCTCTTGGTTGTCTAAAGAAACAAAGAGTTGTTTTTGTACCGATTTAGATTCTTTGTTGATATCCCAATTGAGCATATAAACCAAATCGGCTGCAGAGGTTAGTACATTTGCTTTTTGTGTTTTTATTAGATTGTTGCAACCTAAACTATATTTATCGGTAACACGACCTGGAACTGCAAAAACGTCTCGGTTATAATCTATAGCTAGGTTTGCAGTAATGAGTGACCCCCCTTTTTCTGCAGATTCTATTACAATTGTAGCTTCGGATATGCCAGCTACTATGCGATTTCTGCGAACAAAATTCTCCTTGTCAGGATTAGAAACACTCCAGAATTCGGTTATAAAACCACCATTTTCTTCTACTTTGGCCACATATTTTTTATGTACTTTTGGATATATTTGGTTCAAGCCATGTGCAACGACGCCTATGGTTTGCAAATTATTTTCTATGGCCAATTGATGTGCTACAATATCGACACCATAGGCAAACCCACTAACAATAACGGGGTTAAGTGGCGCCAAATCGGCAATTAGTTTTTTACAAAACTCCAATCCATACGATGTGATTTGACGTGTGCCCACAATACTAATTATTTTTTTGTTTTTTAAATTTATGTTTCCCGAAGTAAATAACAAAACGGGACCATCAATACAATGTTTTAGTTTTTCTGGATAACGGTCATCTTGGAAATATGCTACATTTATGGCGTTCGACTGAATATAATGAAGTTCTTGCTGTGCTTTTTCAAAAACGGTTTTGTTTTTTAAGTTTTTCAATAATGCCGATCCAACACCATCAATTGCAGTAAGATGTGTTTGTTTTGCTTCAAAAACAGCTGCTGCGCTACCAAAATGAGTCAATAATTTTTTGGTCATAATATCGCCAACACCTTCTACTCGTTGCAACGCCAATAAATAAAATAAATCCTGTTCTTGCATGTGCTACTAATTATATAAAATGGTTTGCAACCCGACTTTTTTTTGAATTTTTGGACTTACTCTGTTTGTTTTAAGGGAGGTTTTGGTTGTGTTTTTTTCCAAAAAGCGTCTAATTTTTATCAAAACAATAAAAAAGGAGGTGTCTAAGCCTTTGAAGTTGAAATATATAAAAATTTAATCAGATTGTTAATAAAAATTGTGAATAAATACTTGATAACTATTTTGATTGCATAACTTTGTTTTTATGAATATCGAACCTTACATCGAACAGCTTTTATACCGTTACCAATGTGTAACCGTTCCAGGTTTCGGAGCGTTTCTAACCGAAACACAATCGGCACAACTCCTCGAAACTACCCAATCTTTTTCTCCTCCTAGAAAAATGATTTCTTTCAATGCTTATTTAAAAAATAATGATGGCTTACTAGCGAATCATATTGCACAATCAGAAAATATTTCTTACAATTATGCCGTAAGTGCCATAGAATTTGAAGTTATAAAATGGAAAAATACATTGGAAGATAACAACATACTTTCTATTAAAAATCTTGGAGAACTTCGTCTGAATACCGATAAAAACCTTGTTTTTACACCCAATGACCAAACCAATTTTTTAGCGAGTTCTTTTGGTTTAAGTTCATTTATTTCGCCATTAATAAAAAGAGAAATTTTTGAAAAAGTGGTTCAAGTTAGGCAAGAATCTATTCCGATTGCTATAGTTCCCGAAATCAGAAGATCAAGTCAGTATTTAAAATACGCCGCAATTTTTGTTTTAGGATTGGCAGCAACTGGAACTATCGGATATCCTTTATTACAAAATCAGATTGCTTCACAAACCATTCTTGTAGAAACGGCTGTTCAAAAACAAGTTCAAAATAAAATACAGGAGGCTACTTTTTTTATAGAAAATCCGATTAATTCGGTTACCCTTTCTGTAAAAGACGGAAAAATGCCTTATCACATTATGGCAGGTGCTTTTAGAAGAGAAGTAAATGCACAAAAGACTTTTGAAAACCTAACGCGTTTGGGATACAAAGCGAAACGCTTGGTTCCGAATAAAAATGGTCTTTTCCCAGTAATTTATGGCAGTTATGCTACTTTTGCAGAAGCGGATAAAGCGATGTTCGAGATACAGAAAACGACCAATCCCGATGCGTGGATATTGATTGAATCTTTATAAAAAAAGCCTATTTGAGAATTCTTAAATAGGCTTTTTTTCTGAAAAGGTTATATATTCAAACTCGCTTTGTACATACGCAATTCATCCCAAGAAAATTGGTCTCCATATTGTTCCTTTAGACCATTGATAGACTCTTCTTTGTAGAATTTGAAGGCTTCGGACAATGCTTGTAATTTAGCTTCAGACAAAACATCTTTTATGCCAATTGTTCGGGACTGAATGAGTTTGGTAAGATGGCTTTCGATGGTTTGCGTTGTCAATTTGCGAATAGTTGCAATATCTTGAACCGATTTTTTCACCAACCATAGCTCGTGAGTCTCCTGAACAGTTGTTTTTTTGATTTCCTTTTTTATATCTTTTTTTGCAGTGTAGCGTTCGATATCTTTTTCGTCTTCAATTAGGGTTATATTTGCCTTTTTGAATTCGTCTTGAATGGTTTCTAATTTGGTTGCTTTATAGTGTTTGATTGCTGAGGAAGTGAGTTTTTCTTTTGAAATTGTTTGGCCACTAACGACGGTTTCAATCAGTAATTTGGCTTTCATTAATCGTAAAACCGATTTGGTTTGAAACTCCTCAAGAACCGCCAATTCATCATAAAAAGCTTTTACTTTTTTGATGCGTTTTACTTCTTCCATTTTCCAAAGGACTTCATGGACTAATTGATCCATCGGAATTAAAAAATACTGAAATGCTGCTTGAATTCGATCATAAACATGTTGCAAATCGACGGTTTCCGAAGCAAATATTTTGTGGAGTTGCAAGATGAATTTTTTGGAAGGTTCCAAAAGTAAATCCATTGTTTCGTTTTGTTTTTTTGCCCACATTGCGTGTTTCGATTTTTCGGAGCTTTCCGATTTTTCAGAATAACTAAATCGGTGA
>JAYVGE010000326.1:0-3087 GCA_043772515.1 Flavobacterium sp.
ACGAGCCCCTTCATCATTCGAAAAAGAGATAATCGTTGTTGTTCTTCCATGAAAATTATTTTCGCAAACAATAATTTGCGCTTGATCTTCTGGAATTCCTTTTACTTCGTAAGCCCATTTTCTACATAATTTCAAAGCTGTTTCAACCGCTTCGGCACCTGTATTCATTGGTAATACTTTGTCAAAACCAAAATACTTGGTTATATATTCTTCATAAGGTCCTAACTGATCGTTGTAAAAAGCACGCGAAGTCAATGTCAATGTTTGTGCTTGTTTTACCATAGCTCCCACAATTTTGGGATGACAATGTCCTTGATTTACTGCCGAATAAGCCGACAAAAAATCATAATATTTCTTTCCTTCTACATCCCACACATAAACACCTTCTCCTCTATCTAGAACTACTGGTAGTGGATGGTAATTGTGAGCTCCGTACTTGTTTTCTTTTTCTATTAAAACTTCCGCTTTTGAAGAAAAGGTTGATGTTGTTGGTGTCATGATCTAAATGATTTGAAAATAATATTTTAACAAAAGTAGTGAAAAATAATTAATTAGGGATAAAAATAATTATTTTGACCTAATATTTCTATTAAAAAAAATATTTTAAGATTATTCTGTTAAAATAAAGTCATTTTAATTTTTTGATAAAATTAAATATCCCTAACTCTCTTACAATATGTTTTTTTTTAAATAGTGTAAGTATTTAAATTCATTATGACTGTCCGCATGTGGACTAGTTCTATTTTTTGCGCCAGATTCAAAATATTTACACAGATTTAGAAAAATAAAATTAGATTTATGGAATAAAACCGTTAAAATCTTTTGAATTCTATACAACTCTTTTCAAAAATCCGTTTTTTTCTACGTTTAGGCTTTAGCCAATCCGTGTCATCCGCTTCCATTTAGATGGCTTTTCTCCGTTAACAACTCTTTATCTAAAATTTGACGCTAATTTTTGGAGCATCGTATTTTCAAAACGATTGCCCCAACAATATTCCTGTCTATTTGAATATGAAAAAAAAATAATTACTTTTATAGCTGTAAAAAAAAGTGATTTTAACTTAAAAACATCCAAATGGAGCTATTAGACGAATTCGACATTAACATCATCAAAGAATTAGAAAAAGACGGAAGAATGGCGTTTTCTGCAATTGCTACGCACCTCAAAATATCGAATACTATGGTACACCAACGTGTGAATAGATTGATAGAACAAGGCATCATTACAGGAATAAAACCAGTTCTTAATGAAAAAAAAATTGGATATGACTGGGGTGCTTTTACTGGGATAACGCTAAACAAGGATCAAGATTCTGAAAGAGTTATAGAAGCATTAAAAGAAATTCCAGAAGTAACCGAATGTTATTTTATTACAGGTTCTTTTACGCTCTACATCAAAATGATAGCCAAGGATCACGAGCACATGAGACGATTACTCTATGAAAAAATAGATAACATTCCAGGTATTGCCAAAACGGACTCGATAATTGAACTAGGGTGCGCCTTTAAGCGGAATGTAAGTCTTTGAAAAAAGGATAAAATTTCTAAAGACGTTCCCAAAAAACTAGTGCAATTGAATTATTATACCTTTATTGCCAAACGATATAGCAAACAAAATTGTTCTGAATGAAACAGTTACCATATTAAGGCAAACGCATCTGGCAGAGATTCTCAAAAAATACAACATCTACGATTCTTCGCATGAACTCAGCGAATCTCTGTGTAATAATCCTAAAAGCGTTTGCCCTATTATAACATTGTTTTTTGAATGATTAAAAAAAATAAACAGCTGTATTGTATTCAATTTTCAAATTAAAACTATGGGAAAATCTATTCTAAGAGAAGACAAAACTTGCAGCAATTGCGGGTACGTTGTAGAAAATAAATTTTGCCCAAATTGCGGACAAGAAAATACCAATAGCCGAAAAACATTTCACCATTTGTTTATTCACTTCTTTGAAGATTTGACACATTACGAAAATGTTTTTTGGAAAACCATATTATGTCTTGTCTACAGACCCGCAGTTTTGACCAAAAAATACATGTCTGGCGAGCGATTATCGTACTTATCTCCTATACGGCTGTATATTTTTATTAGTATCGCTGCTTTTTTTCTAATAGCAATCATTCCGAATAAAAACAATACCGATGCTTTTATAAAAATCAAAACTGATAATTTTACATCGATAAATCCCAGCTCAAAAACAAAAAATGAAACAGCCAAAAAAATAATTACAGACAGCTTAAAGTCAAAAGCGCTTCTCTTTAAATCTAAAAAAATAGAAGGACTTACTAAATCTGGTATTTTAAATAAAAAAGAAGCCGATACGCTTCAAAAAGTTCTAAAAAACTATAGAGAAAATAAAGAAGAGCCCTTTTTGGATTTTGGTTACAAATCTGTTGAAGAAGTAGATTCTATTCAGAAAAATGCTTCCGATTCAAAAAAATTATCTTCTATTGAATATTGGCTTGTAAAAAAAATAGAACTTGTTAAGCAAAAAAACACAAAAGAAGAGATTTTAGAGAAATTTAATATATCCTTCTTCAATAATTTTTCTAAGGTCTTATTTATCTACATGCCTATTTTTGCTTTCATATTATGGCTTTTTCATGATAAAAAACGCTGGTACTATTTTGATAATGGCATTTTTACATTGCATTATTTTTCGTTCTTGATAATAATGGTATTGTTGTTTTTTCTAATAGACAAAGGATTTTCATTATTAGAAAAAACAGCTATAATTGACACTATATATCTAACTATTAAAATCATAGGATATTCTTGGATGGTTTTTTACTTTTTTATCGCTCGTCGTCGATTTTACGGAGAACCTCATGTGTTTTCTGCTCTCAAAAGTTTGCTATTACTGTTTATAAATTTATTTTTTATAATCATTATATTGTCTGTTTTTGTTTTTTATACATTCATCAATTTACATTAAAACCAAAATCCTAATTCATTAATTTACATTAAATAAACATGAAAAAAATTCTATTCCTTATCGTACTCGCTAGTAGCTATTCTTGCACCAGTACAAAACCAACTCTAGAGATCAACAATACAGATCCGACAAAATACAAGAACAC
>JAYVGE010000327.1:0-7506 GCA_043772515.1 Flavobacterium sp.
CCATGATTTTGAAGAAATTAATTATTTTAACTTCAAAGGAAAAAAATTCAGATGGAACAGGCAAAGTACAGGACCTGTTGGAAGGCTATCAACAGAAGGCTTAGCCGATTTTCTCGAAATTTATGCCTTAGAAATTGGTTCGAGCACCAATGCCAACACAATCAAAAAAATTTTTGAAGATTCCTACCTTAACCATAACAACTTAGCTGATGCTACAAGATATTTGGCAAACGCTCTTTTTGGAGAACTCGGCTTGGTCATTCTTGATGGAGACCATCATGATTTGAAACGAAGCTTTATTCCTTTTGCAAAAGAAGAATTACTGCATCAAACTTCGCATAAAGAAGTATTAGAAACTATCCCGAAATTAAAAGACTATACTATTCAAGTCAATCCCAGAGAGATTAATTTGTTTTACATTGAAGATAATTTGCGCGAACGCATCCTTATCGAAAACGGTTTGTACAAAATAAACAATACTAAAATCGAATTTTCTGAAAGTGAAATCTTGACATTATTAGAAAAAAGTCCCGAGAAATTCAGCCCCAACGTGATTATGCGTCCATTGTATCAGGAAATCATCTTACCCAATTTATGTTACATTGGAGGAGGTGGAGAAATTGCCTATTGGCTAGAATTAAAATCATTTTTCGATGCTGAAAAAATTACTTTCCCCATTCTTTTGATTCGAAATTCTGTCCTTTTGGCAACCAAAAAACAAACCAATAAAGCCGATAAACTAAACCTTTCTTGGTCTGATTTATTCGCAAAACAAACGGCTTTAATCAATAACGAAACCCATAAGTTATCCGAATTTCCTATTGATTTCTCGTCGCAAAAAGAACATTTAAAAAAACAGTTTGAAATTCTTCTCGAAATGGCAAACCACACTGATAAATCTTTTGCTGGAGCCGTAAAAGCTCAACAAGCAAAACAAACCAAAGGATTGTCAGTTCTGGAAAAAAGGTTGCTTATCGCAGAAAAAAGAAAATTCAATACCATTTTAGATCGTATTACCGACTTGCAAAATGAATTGTTCCCAAACCAAAGCTTACAGGAACGCCAAGCCAATTTTTCGGAATTTTACATCGAGAACGGAGAGACTCTAATTCCTACATTAATACGTAAACTTAAACCTCTGGAGAACAATTTCGAAATAATTATTTTTAACAGATCCTAAACAAAACCAACCAAAAAACCAATGACAAAAGAACGCCTAATTTCGCTTGATGTATTTCGAGGATTTACTATTTTATTAATGACCATTGTCAATAATCCCGGTAGTTGGGCAACGGTTTATCCACCTCTTTTACACTCCGAATGGAATGGTTGCACTCCTACCGACTTGGTTTTTCCCTTTTTTATTTTTATTATGGGCGTAGCAGTCTCTTTTGCAATGCCTACCAAAACTATTGATAGCACCACTTTTAATAGAATCTTAGTTCGTTCCCTTCGCATGTTTTGCTTGGGAGTGTTTTTTAATTTTTTTGGAAAAATACAACTCTTCGGACTCGAAGGAATTCCTTTAGTAATCGGTCGATTAATAGTAACTACGGCGATAGGTTACTCCTTAATGGGAAACTTTAATTCAAAAATAAAAACATATCTAGCATTTTTAATACTAGCTCTTTATATTTTATTGGCCTACGGTGGCATCGAAGCCTATCAAAATGTGAGACTTCCGGGAGTGTTGCAACGAATTGGAATTATCTATTTTATGCTATCTTTTTTATATCTAAAAACAACTCAAAAAACACAATTACTACTTGCTTTAAGCTTACTATTGGGCTATTGGGCTTTGATGACGCTAGTTCCTGTTCCTGAAATTGGAGTGGTAAATTTAGAAAAAGGCACCAATTGGGTTGCTTGGCTAGACCACATTTTATTAAAAGGACATCTATGGGAAGTTACCAAAACTTGGGATCCCGAAGGAGTTCTGAGTACCGTTCCTGCCCTTGTAACAGGAATTATAGGATTGCTCATCGGACAATTACTCAATCGCTCTCTGCCAAAATTAGAAATTGCAAAAAAAATGGGATTTTATGGCACTACTCTTATCGTTTTGGGCTTAGTATGGAATATTGTTTTCCCGATAAACAAAGCCCTCTGGACTAGCTCTTATGTTTTATATACCGCCGGACTAGCCACAGTATTTCTGACCCTATTTTATTTTATAATCGATATAGCAAACTATAAAAAAGGAACCAAATTATTCTTGTTTTGGGGCGTAAATCCTATGATTGTATTTTTCCTCTCCGAAATTATACCGCAAGCATTCGTAATGATTTCTTTTCAAAATCCAAAAATACCAACCGAACAAATTAATCTTTTAGACTATCTGTATGCATTTGGAGTCCTGCCTTTTTTCTATAATCCGATGATGGCTTCCTTAGCATTCGCTCTCATTTACGTTGTCTTTTGGACAATTTTATTGTGGTATTTTTACAAGAACAAAATGATTTTTAAAGTCTAAAATTCAAACAAGAACAACACTACCAACAAATAGTACCCTTTTTATTATTGTTTTATTAAAATCAATTCATAAAAAAGTCTATTTTTGCACAAAATATAAAAAACACAAAAAATGGCTACTAATAGAACTTTTACAATGATCAAACCAGATGCTGTCGCTAACGGACACATCGGAAACATTTTGGCAATGATTACAACTGCTGGTTTCAAAA
The DNA here is from genome assembly GCA_043772515.1 of Flavobacterium sp. GTDB lineage: Bacteria > Bacteroidota > Bacteroidia > Flavobacteriales > Flavobacteriaceae > Flavobacterium. The sequence goes on from JAYVGE010000327.1 coordinate 2,685, forward strand.
TTGTTTCTTTAAAATTAACGCAATTAACTGTTGCAGATGCACAAGCATTTTATGCAGTTCACGCTGCAAGACCTTTCTACGGAGAATTAGTAGAATTTATGTCAAGAGGACCAATTGTTGCTGCTATTTTAGAAAAAGACAACGCTGTTGAAGATTTCAGAACCTTAATTGGAGCTACAAATCCTGCTGATGCTGCCGAAGGTACTATCCGTAAAGCATACGCAACTTCTATCGGAGAAAATGCAGTTCACGGTTCTGATAGCGATGAAAATGCAACTATCGAAGGTGCTTTTCATTTTGCCGGAAGAGAGCAGTTCTAACTAGTATTCAGTGGTCAGTTTTTTAGTGTTCAGTCACAAATAACACTAAAAACAGTTTACACTTCATAAAAAAAATCCCATTCAATCACGAATGGGATTTTTTTATGAATAAAAACTGAGTACTATTTTTTAAACTAATCACTGACCTCTTTTTTAAGACGATCACTAAAAACCAAATACTAATCACTTTTTTAAAGACTGATCACTAAATAACTGGTCACTGAACACTATTTTAAAACTGAATACTACCTAAGAACCACATCCCGAACCACGTCTCGACGTAATTCCTCATTAATCATAGTCACTATTTTTGACTTACCATGACTTAATTCCTCCCGCAAAACGGCCGAAGAAAGCTCTACATACAAAACATTCCCTTTCAGCACCACATTCTTGGTATAACTGTTCACCCCGTTCCCCATCAGGCTCAGCCAAGCTTCCTTTACATCTATCTGATCCATACCTGGTTGCAATTTATTGACTTGGATAATCTGTTTCAAAACATCCCCAACTGTACTCTGATTATTTAGTCTTTTTGCCATTTTCTAAGATATTTATTGGTCCTGCTTTTTTATAATGATACTCCTTTTTAGCTCCATTTCTAACGGCAAATTTATCGGCAGTAATCAAAATTAACTCCTCACTCCATTTTGCGTAAGGTGTTCTATAATCCAAAAAAACGTGATCACCATCCAACCGCACTTTTACATTTTCCTGAACCTTATTACCCAAAAAAGTACCATCAAATTGTGGCATTACTTTTTTGCGAAAACCAATATTATTTTTAATCTCAAAATAATCATAACTCTCATTCACACCGTATTCCTTGTCATTTCCTTTCTCAAAAACCACTTTTTCTATTTCCCAATACCCGTTCAATTTAATAACATCTGCTGGAGTAATTTTTTGCTGGCATCCCACAAAAAAAAGGGAAACAACTAGAATTCTAAACACATTTTTCATACGTAAATATTATTTATTCTTTATCATTATCAAAAACAAAACAATTTGGGGTCGTCTTTAGGATTTTACGAAGCAATTTCCTGCTGTTCGCTATATCTTTTTTAGATTATCATTGCTTCGTCCCTCGCAATAACAATCCAAAAAAAGGATGCCGCTACCATCAGGGCTAGAACTTTCGATTATACAACGTCATTGCCTATTTTTCTACAAAGTTAAGGCTATAAAACTCAAAAGGAATAAAAATATTAAAAACACATTAAACTTTTTAACCTTTTTTTGGTCTTATACCAATTAAACAAAACCAATTCAAAGATGTCAAAAATAACCTATACTATCCTAATTGCATTATTGTGTCTTAGCTGTAGTTCAAAATCAACAGATTCTACTGTTACTCCAACCGAAACAATCTATTTTCCACCAATAAATAGCGCAACTTGGGACACCACATCAATTGCTAGTTTGGGTTGGAAGCCATCGGCAGTTCGACCATTATTAGATTTTTTAGAATTAAAAAACTCAAAATCATTTATAATTCTTGTCAACGGGAGAATTGTAATAGAAAACTATTTCAACGGACATAATGCCGTGACCAATTGGTATTGGGCAAGCGCTGGAAAAACATTGACTGCAACAATAACAGGAATTGCACAACAAGAAAACCTAATCAACATCAACAACAGAGTATCACAATACCTAGGGACGGGCTGGACAAGCGCAACATTGCCTCAAGAAAATTTAATTACCTGCAAAAATTTACTCACGATGACCTCTGGCTTAGACGACAGCACAGACGCTGTTTTAGCCAATAGTCTTCGATACAAAGAAGACGCAGGAAAGCGTTGGGCGTATCACAATGTATACGTAAAACTACAAGAGATAATTGCCCAAACAAGCGGACAAACTTGGAGCACTTATTTCAATACCAAATTGAGGAATAAAATAGGAATGGATGGTACTTGGATTCAATCAGGAAACAATATTATTTATACCAGCACAACCCGAAGTATGGCTCGTTTTGGGTTATTAATGTATAACAAAGGAAAATGGGAAAACAATATTATTTTGAATGAAAACTATTTTAACGAAGCTACAAATACCTCTCAAAGCATCAATCTTGGATACGGCTATTTGTGGTGGCTAAACGGAAAAAACAGCTATCATTTACCACAATCGCAAGCAACTTTTCAAGGAAGTATTATTCCAAATGCACCCAATGATATGTTTATGGCTTTAGGCAAAAATGACCAAAAAATCTATGTAATTCCGAGTAAAAAAATGGTCGTGATTAGAATGGGAGACGCTGCCGATAACGCGAACCTTGCCCTGTCAGATTTTGACACCCTTTTATGGCAAAAAATAAACGATTTGAATCCCTAATGTGTGTGTATTTTTAAAATCTTTACTAAACTTAAACTAGTGCTGCTTTGTTCTTTTTATCAAACCTAAAACAAAGAAAACCACCCCAATTATCAATACTATATAATAGAATTCGACACTCTTACCTCTAATAAAATTAGCAAAAACAAAGGCTATTATACTTACAAAGTAAAAATATATCGGATTGCTATTTTTGAAAAAAGAAAAACTCATAGCCTAATTATTTAAAAAAACTATCTACAAATTCGTACTTATTAAAAACCTGTAAATCTTCGATTCCTTCTCCTACTCCAATGTACTTTACAGGAATTTTAAATTGATCCGAAATTCCGATTACAACGCCTCCTTTGGCAGTACCATCTAACTTTGTAACAGCAAGTGCCGTTACCTCTGTAGCAGCTGTAAATTGTCTGGCTTGCTCAAAAGCATTCTGTCCTGTCGATCCATCAAGAACCAACAAAACATCATGTGGCGCATCGCCAACTACTTTTTGCATTACACGCTTTACTTTTGTTAGCTCGTTCATCAGATTGACTTTATTATGCAAACGCCCTGCCGTATCAATAATCACAATATCTGCCTCTTGAGCAACTGCAGATTGCAAGGTATCAAAAGCGACAGATGCAGGATCGCTCCCCATATTTTGTCTTACAATTGGCACACCCACTCTATCTGCCCAAATTTGCAATTGGTCGATGGCTGCAGCACGAAAAGTATCGGCAGCACCAAGAACTACTTTGTGACCTGCTTTTTTAAATTGATAAGCCAACTTTCCGATGGTTGTCGTTTTCCCGACTCCATTTACTCCTACAACCATTATAACATATGGTTTTGTATGTATCGGAATTACAAATTCTGTAGCTTCACCCGTATTGGTTTCCGAGAGCAAACTGGCAATTTCTTCTCTCAATATTTGATTTAGTTCTGCTATACCAAGATATTTATCCGAAGCAACACGGCTTTCTATTCGAGTAATTATTTTCAAAGTCGTATTTACTCCTACATCCGAAGCAACAAGAATTTCTTCTAAGTTATCTAAGACCTCATCATCTACCTTCGATTTTCCCGCCACCGCCTTAGACAGCTTTGAAAAAAAAGTAGTTTTTGATTTTTCGAGACCTTTGTCTAATGTTTCTTTTTTCTCTGAGGAGAATATTCTTTTAAAAAAACTCATAATATAAATCGTGTTAATTGAATTTGCCTTTATACAAATACTCCATCTATTTTCTAACTGTAAATATAGAAAATAAAAAAGCTACTTCCGAGTGAAAGTAGCTTTTCTATAAAATGTGATAGTCAATTTATTTCTTTTTCAAGAATTCATCAACTGCTTCAGGAGTCATAATAGATTCTACGAATGTATATGCACCAGTCTTAGGAGATCTTACCATTTTGATGGCTTTTGATAATCTCTTAGAAGCTGTTTGTAACGATGCTACGGTTTTCTTTGCCATGATTCAAATGTTATTTGAATTTAAATAAATCTTCAAATGTGAGCATTTGAAACTTTAATTAAAATCTCTAATTATTATTTAATTTCTTTGTGAACTGTTACACGCTTCAAAATTGGATTAAATTTTTTAATCTCTAATCTATCTGGAGTGTTTTTTTTGTTCTTCGTTGTTATGTATCTTGAAGTTCCTGCAACACCTGAAGTCTTGTGCTCAGTACATTCTAAAATTACCTGGATTCTATTACCTTTCTTTGCCATCTTGCTATTTATTTATTTTGGAAATAAGATTATTTAATAAATCCTAATGACTGCGCTTTTTTCAAAACAGCAGCAATTCCATTTTTGTTAATTGTTTTTATCGTAGATGCAGCTACTCTAAGAGTAATCCATCTATCTTCTTCTGGAAGATAAAAACGCTTTTTTACTAAGTTTACAGAAAATTTTCTCTTAGTTTTATTCATAGCGTGAGAAACGTTATTTCCTACCATCGCTCTTTTACCTGTAAGGTCACAAACTCTAGACATTATACTTATTTTTATCGTTAATCAAAATCAGGGTGCAAAGAAAAGAAAAATAAACCTATTATGCAAAATAATCAAAGCACATTTTTCAAAATTTCTTTCTGTAATAGTTCTAAACTTTTAATTACCGCTCTATCTATCACTTTTTCACGGGGTTGACCAAAATTAAATTCTTCTACGATTATTTC
>JAYVGE010000328.1:0-3085 GCA_043772515.1 Flavobacterium sp.
TTTATCTGTTGTTTAATAGGTTGTCCACAGACATAAATTGTCGGCTTGGTTGTCAATTTTCTGTCTGGGGAACACATCCATTAAGATTTCGACCAAACAAGGCTATTAGAATATATTGGGTGTTTCAGAATCCGGTTTATCTTTTGGCTGATTAATTTTTAGAATTATAGGCATTGGAAAATCTACACCCGTAAGCATCGCTTCACCTGCACTTAAAATTGGCAAAAATGATAGTGCACACTTGTTTGCTTCAGAGCAGGCGTATTCAATAGCTTCTCTGTCCTGTTGATTAATGAGACGGTGAACAATGAATGTACCCATCTGACTTAATACTCCTCTTGGAATATCCCTTGGCATTTGTGTGGACAAGACTAAAAACAAACCAAACTTCCGACATTCTTTTGCTATTCTTTCGAAGGCATCCAAATCAACTTCAATTGAGTATTCATCTTTAATTTTTTTATTGAGGAACAAATGGGCTTCATCAAGAAAAAGTATAAGACTCTTTTATTCCTTATCCTTAAAGTCCTTGTTTAATGCTCTCTCTAATAAGAAACGGCCAATTGCATTTACCAGAATTTCCTTTAATTTATTTTCTGTTGAGACCTCGGAAACTGAAAGAATTATCACATTCTTATCGTTTATTTTGAAGTCATTAAATATACATTCAAAATCCCTTGCTCCAGTTGTATGATTGTCATTCTTAAAATCAAAGACGCTTGAAAATCCCATATCATTAATAGTTAATAGGATTCTTGAAATAAGGGTTTGACAATTTTCTTTTGCCTTATTTTCATTAACACATTCCTTGACAATTTGATTTGATAATGCCTGAATGTCTAAATCGCAATTAGTGTGATATACTTCAGGATGTATTTTAAACAAACCTAAAATATCTTTATCAGCATCGAAGTTTTGTTTTTTTAATGTATGAAACTCAAAATGACTATTAAATTCTAGGTGTTTGTTTTCTTTTTCGCCAATCGAGCAAAGTTTATTTACCAAGCGTAAGCTTTTCATTGCCTCTTGCAATTTTGGTAATTGTGATTGTTGAGAGGGTCTAAAAAGAGCAAACAGGTCGGTTTCTCTTAGTTTTCGATAATTAAAGAATACGCCTTCTGTTGTGCTATTGTTGAATTTGAAATACTGCACTTTCTCTTGTTTTAAATTTTCATACTCTCCTGTTGCATCAATCAGAATCGCTTTTCCATTGTTAGCAGTAACTTCTTCTATCAATTTAGCAATAGTCCAACTTTTTCCTCCACCCGTTGTACCCACTACTGCGCAATGTCTTCCGAATAATGCTTGTGCCGCTACATCCACACAATAATTTGAATCGCCAGGCAGTGTAGCCAATGGAATAGTTACTGGAGAACTATTGTCTTTTTTTCCAAAGTCGGCAAGTAAGGAGCTTAAAAAGCTATTAGAGCAAAGAAAAACTTTGGCACTTACAGGTGGTAATTGACCTAAACCCTTAATAGCTTTTAATTCATAGTTATCAAAGCATAATAATATTTCTATTTTTCCAGTAGGATGAAATGACTCTTTATCAAACTTGCTTTCCGTTAGTTCTAATCGTTCTTTTTCAGGTAGAGATATTTCGTTTATTTTTCCTAAAAATCCGCTTCCTGAACCTTCTATCACTACATACTTTCCCACTAAAGCGTGGAATCCTTCATCGGAATGAAAAAAGTTTTTCAGCAGCACCGAAGATGGGAAATGGACTTTCGTCAATAGGGGTGATACCATTGATACAAAACCGATAAAGCGATTGTCGGCATAGGGATTGACAGGAGTATTATTTGCCGCCATCGGATGCTATCTTTTTCAGATTATCATTCAGCTCTTCCAGTAAATCAAATCTATTGTGAGCCTTATTCTCAGGATATTCTTTGGCGAAATCTTCAAAAGTCTCTGCAACAAGGGTTACGCGGCTTTGAATTTCGGTTATGCGATGTAGTTCTTGCTGATATGGTTTTGCGTCTTTGCTTTCATCAACAACAACAGGAGACGTAAATGCCATAAGGTTTAAGGATGGGTTTTGCTTAATGGATTCTAAAATGACGGATGAGATATGTTTGTCCAGAAAACTGAATCCTATGGTAATCAACAAAGTGTTTTCGGTTCTTAAAGTCTGCTGAAATCGAGCCATCATTTCAAAATATGGTTGCTCGTAGGAATGCTCATATTTACTGTCTTGAGGAAAAATCATTACTCTGTCTTTTATATCTATCTCATTTCCTTCAAACTGTTCTATTTCTGATTTATTCTTTTTCCAATTGAGCGACCCGTGCATTTTAAATAGGTAAAACAACTTGGCTATTGTGCTGTCCTTTTTATCCTGTCTGTTATGACGAGTTTCAATAATATCGTAATCAAAATACTTACCGTTGAATATCCTTGGAATTGAAAAAGTGAAACCATCAATTACTGTAAATTTTTCTTTTCCGGCAGCTTGTTCAAATAATGTATCGTAGTTCAATGTAAATATTTTTACCCTTGGATATTTCTGTGGACGGAGTAAAACCTTATTTAGGAAATGAATATGGGGAGCATTTTCCGGTAAGGACAATGAACATTTTTGTACAATGAATTGCCTCGCTGTTTTTATGGCTTTCTCCAGTTCTGTCTCGGTGTCATTTGCAGGCTCCGATGTATGTTCTGGTTTAGGCTTAAAAGCAACAATGTTTTGCATTCCAGCCTTAGAGAGTAAAACCTCTAAATCTTTTACTAAACCTTTTTCTACTATTTTACCTTTAGTATCAAGTGGGTGATAATTTGTTTCCTTAATCAGCGATTTTAAACACTCCGTGTTTTCTTCATTTAACTTGTCCCATAATTGTTCCATCGTAAGCCCTTTATTTTCAGACCCAATACCTACAGATGAACCTGCACCACTCAGCACCACAATGTTTTCTATTTCTTTGTATTGGGTTTGTAATAACTGCTTGTAAAAGGAACGTTTTTCTCTTAATGCCAATTCTGTAAGTGTCTCCTTCAATGAGGGATTATCTCCCTCTTTTTTGGGTTTCCCATTTTCATCTTGTACATATTTTTCCTTTGTGCCTTGAGCTTTTTGTATTTC
>JAYVGE010000329.1:0-3077 GCA_043772515.1 Flavobacterium sp.
CAATGAAATACATGATGAATGAGCCTGTTTATGTTCGAATTATTGGTATGGCACATGGTTTATTGTTTGTGGGCTACATATTAATGGCAATAATGCTAAAATTTGAAGCCAACTGGAATGCCAAAAAACTAGTAATCATCTGTTTGGCATCTATTATTCCTTTTGGAACTTTCTATATCGATAAAAAATATTTGAAAAATGTATAAGTTTTTAGAGAAAATATTTACTTTCTTATACCCACTATTCCGAAAATGTGGGTTAGGAAGCAGTCTAGCTTCATACTTAAGTTTACTAATTAATATAGCGCTACTTTGCTTTTTAGCCTATGGTGTTTATCTCGTTTTTCGACTCGTTTTGGTTACCATTATGGCGGTAGTAGCACAGAAAACAAAAACAAAATTTGATGATTTACTAGTGACCAATAAAACGGCAATGTATATTGCTCATTTGATTCCGCTGTTATTAATTTATAAATCGGTTCCTATTATTCTTGAAAAATTCGAATATTGGGAAGCTATTTTTGGCAAATTAGTAGGTATTTACATTGTTCTATTGGTTCTTTGGATCATTAGAACGATTATGAACACCTTGAGAGATTATTTAAAACAAATTCCGAGATACAGTGATAAGCCCATAGATAGCTTTATTCAAGTTATTATGATTGTTTTGTGGATGTTTGGAATTACCGTAATTGTATCCAAATTATTCGAGATCAATCAAAAAGAACTGTTAACCCTTTTGGGAGCAGTATCTGCTTTGATAATTTTGATATTTAGAGACACTATTTTGGGATTTGTAGCCAGTGTACAAGTAGCTATAAATGATATGGTTCGCATTGGAGATTGGATTACCATGGATCGTTATGGTGCTGATGGAGATGTAATTGAAATTAATTTGGCTACTGTAAAAGTGAGAAATTTCGACAATACAACCACGACAATTCCTACCTATAGTTTGAGTTCAGATTCTTTTCAGAATTGGCGCGGCATGCTAAATTCTGATGGAAGACGCATCAAAAGACACTTGCTTATCAAAGCGTCAAGTATCCGTTTTTTGGGAGAGGACGAACTCATTAAACTCAAAAAAATTGAACTCATTAGTTCGTATATCGATACTAGAAAAACAGAAATTGATCGATATAATTTAGGAAATAAAATAGACAAATCACTACCTATAAACGGTCGAAATCTAACCAATTTAGGCTTGTTTAGAAAATACATTACCCAATATTTACACAATTATCCAGGACTCAATAAAGAAATGATTATGCTTTGTCGTCAGTTGCAATCGACCTCACACGGTGTTCCGCTGGAGGTATATGCTTTTTCGCACGACAAACGATTTGAAAATTACGAATATATAATGTCTGATATTTTTGACCACATTATTGCTTCTGTTCCTTATTTTGACTTAGCGATTTTTGAACTTCCATCAGAAAACAGTTATCCAAATTAGTTTAAAACAAATCGTTTGCTTTTTGTTTTTAGGCTATTTTTGTAAAAAAAAAGCAACATGACTTCTTACAACCCAAAAGATTGGATTAGTTTTATTTTTGATATTGGTAAAGCAGATACTTTTAGAAAATTAATTCCGATGATGCTTATTATTGCCCTTTATTCGGGTGCTATAGCTTATCTCGAAATTGAATATTGGAAATTACCCGATAATAGCCATGTAAAAAACATTTCTGTAATGCACGGAATGTTAGGTTTTGTAATTTCGTTATTGTTAGCCTACAGAACAAACACTGCCTATGATCGTTGGTGGGAAGGACGAAAAATATGGGGAAGTTTGGTTAATAATAGTCGAAATTTTGCTATAAAATTAGCTGCAATTTTAAAAGACGAAAACGATAAAAAGTTCTTTAGAAAAATGATTCCGAGTTATGCCTCTATTTTGCATAAACATTTAAAGGATAATGATACTGGCAAACAACTGTTTGATGATGTAGATTTGGAAATTGATCATCACAAACACAAACCGAATCAAGTGGCTAAAATGTTATTTCAAAAAGTGAATGACCTTTATTCTACTAAAAAAATAACGGGAGAACAGCTCATTATTATCAATAGTGAAGTGCAGTCTTTTACCGAAATTTGTGGTGCTTGCGAACGCATCAAAAATACTCCGATCCCCTACTCTTACAGTGCTTTTATCAAAAAATTCATATTCATTTATGTCCTTACGTTGCCATTTGCTTATGTGTTTTTACTAGGCTATTTTGTAGTACCTGTGGTCGTTTTTATTTTTTATGTCCTGGCAAGTTTAGAATTAATAGCCGAAGAAATTGAGGATCCATTTGGGAATGATGCCAATGATTTACCAACCAAAAAAATAGCAGATAACATAAAAAAACATATCGAAGAAATTCTATGATTTTGGTCTAAATGTAGTAGTTTGTTACGATACTCCTTTTGAAAAGTATTTTGCATCAAAGCCAAAACTGCGACTGTGACATAAAACGATTCTTTTTTTTTATGGAATCAGTTCTTTGAAAAAGCTTGTGCCATTTGCTTTTAAACCACATCTCAGCTATTCACCAAAAGCAATAGATTTTACTAATCTTTGCAGGAGCGCTGCGAATCTTTGTGTACTAACTTTAAAAGTATTTGGTCTGTAAAAAGCCTGAGGCAAATTGCCTCCTTCTCTAATATTTCCTATATTTGCAATCTTGAAAAAAACATAAAATGAAAATATCGTACAACTGGTTAAAACAATTCATCAAAATAGATTTAAAATCCGAAGAAACAGCTGCTTTATTGACAGATTTAGGTCTCGAAGTAGAGATTGTCGAAAAGTACCAATCGGTAAAAGGCGGATTAGAAGGTATTGTTGTTGGTCACGTTCTCAGCTGTATTCCACATCCCGATGCCGATAGATTAAAAGTTACAACTGTAGATTTAGGTGATGGAATTCCGGTTCAAATAGTTTGTGGTGCTGCCAATGTTGCAGCAGGTCAAAAAGTACCCGTAGCGACTATCGGTACAACGCTATATGACAAAGAAGGTATTGCTTTTTCTATAAAAAAAGGAAAAATTAGAGGTCAAGAAAGTCACGGAATGATTTGTGCCGAAGAC
>JAYVGE010000330.1:0-7457 GCA_043772515.1 Flavobacterium sp.
GGCTGAAGAAACGCCTAACTCTTGGTATGTAAACCAATACGATAATCCATCAAATGCGATAGCACATTACGAGCAAACAGGTCCCGAAATATGGGAACAAACCAAAGGTAAAATTACCCATTTTGTTTCGGGTGTGGGTACAGGTGGAACGATTTCTGGAGTTGGAAAATACTTGAAAGGTAAAAATCCAAACATCAAAATCTGGGGGATTGATACTTATGGTTCTGTATTTAAAAAATACCATGAAACCGGGATTTTCGACGAAAATGAAATTTATTCCTACATCACCGAAGGAATTGGAGAAGACATTCTACCAAAGAATGTTGACTTTTCTCTAATTGATGGTTTTACCAAAGTAACCGATAAAGACGCAGCGGTTTATACTCGAAAAATTGCCCTTGAAGAAGGAATATTTGTTGGTAATTCGGCTGGTGCTGCCATAAAAGGATTGTTGCAACTCAAAGAACATTTCAAATCCGAAGATGTTGTTGTGGTATTGTTTCATGATTCGGGAAGCCGTTATGTGGGTAAAATGTTCAATGATGATTGGATGCGTGAAAGAGGGTTTCTAGACGATACTATTACCAAAGCCGAGGATGTAATCAAGGATCATATCGACAAACCATTGGTTATTGTGCGTACCGAAGAATTGGTTTCGCACGCTATCGAAAGAATGCGTAAATACAAAATATCACAGATTCCAGTTATAGACGTAAATGGTTTTGTTGGTTCTGTGGATGAAAGTGATTTGTTCCGAAGCTATGTAGCCGATAAAAATGTAGCCGATAAACCCATCAAAGAGGTAATGGGAAAACCATTCCCGATTGTAAAATTAGGAACTTCGATAGATGAATTGTATAAATTGTTTACCAAAGAGAATGATGCCGTACTAGTTGATTTAGGAAACGGACATCATCATATTATTACGAAGCACGATATTATTGGGTCGATGAAGTAAGATTTTTGGATTAAATTTTCAATAACGACATTATGAATGAAAAAATACTATTCATCATGGCAGGTTGCAATGGAGCTGGAAAAACTACCGCATCCTACAATATTTTACCTACTGTTCTGGATTGTAAAGAGTTTGTAAATGCGGATTTGATTGCAAAAGGCTTGTCTCCTTTTCAACCAGAAAGCGTGTCTTTTGAAGCGGGCAGAATCATGATTGAGCGTGTCGATTCGCTATTGCTGCTAGAAGATAGCTTTGCCATAGAAACTACATTGTCAACAAGAAGTTAATTGATTCAGGCATCCGCTAATGGTTTTAAGGTGGTACTTTTGTTTTTTTGGTTACCTACTGTTGAAATGGCTATTAGTAGAGTTGCTAAGAGAGTTTGCGAGGGAGGACACAACATTCCGGTCGATGTAATAAAAAGAAGATATTATCGTGGTATTGAAAACTTATTCAAAATATACATACCTTTGTGTGACGAATGGAGTCTTTTTGAGAATTCAAAAAAGTATCCTAGAAAAATAGCAGAGGGTAATTCTAATATTCGATTAGAAATTGTTCAAGAAGAAATTTGGGAATCCTTAAAAGTTAAGTATTATGAAAACGGAAAAAAGTAAAGGATCGGAATTAAGCGATAAAATTATGGAAGGCTTGAGATTGTCTTATGATAAGATGATTTTGGAAAAAATAGCCAAAGACCAATCAGTGGTAATGATACACAAAGGTAAAATGATTACTATTAAAGCCGCTGAGGTTTGTAATTTGAAATAGTTTTTACATAAAAAAATAACAGAAACCCACAGGATTTAATTCTTGTGGGTTTTTTTGTTTTCCCAGAATAAGCAATTGATTATAGTTTTATGAATTGCCTCCAGCTTTAGCTGGAGGAATGGAATTGGATTTTTGAATGGCTTTAGCCGAAATGTTTTTTTGGGCTAAAGCCTGCCTGTAATTATTCTTTTACTCCCTCCAGCTAAAGCTGGAGGGAATTGAAAAATGAGCTTCGGAATTAATGAGTATGAAGTTTTTTCTGTACTCTGATCTAAGTTTTTTTTGAATCTTGTCGGGTTGTTTTTTTGACCTTAAATTTTTTTTGATGCTTTATTGAGTCTTAAAAAGGTCTTTGACCTCTATTTTAAGGGCTTCAACAATTTTTAGCATTGTACTTACTTTCATTTCTTGTTTCCTTTAATATACTTCCTTAAATTTTCTACATCCATGTCTGCATCGTGGGCAACTTCTCTGGTTTTAAATCCTTTTTCTTTGATAATTCCCTCAATACGCTTCCCTAAAAGATTTTAAGAAAGCGGTTAATAAAAATTTAGAGGTGTCGATTTAAAGTTTGACTTTTTTTTTCAAAAGAGGATGCCTATGACAATCAAAAACCTAAACAAAAGTTTTCAGAAAGCAAAAAAATAATCAATACCTTTGTATTATGATAGCGAAAGAAAAAAAAGAGCAAAATATAAAAATGGCAAGAAAATTTCTTGCTGACCAGAAATTGATACGCCAATATATGCATGGAAAAATAAATCTTGAAACCTTAAAGGAACATGGAATTAAGTTCTAAAGGGTTATATAAGGTTATATTTCATGAGTTGGATAATATTTATAGTTTCAAAACTAAAAATGATATTCATTATGAAATGGGTTTTTCAAGTGCTATGTCCTATTTTGGAGGAGATGATGCGAAAGAATATTTAGGAAGTATTTACAATATGTCTCTTTTTAAAAAAATCTACTCAAAGAGAACCTTTTGATCCTGAAGTGAGAAATACGGAAGATGTTATTTTGCAACATTTTTTCTTAGATACTCAAAAGAGGTTGCTTTATGTTTGCGACACTTTGGATAAAAAAGAATACAAACGTTTGATGAAATTCAATAAATGGTATTTTGATAGTCGCTACAAAGACAACGTTGCAAAAATGGATGAATCGGTTACAGACCAAGACGGAATCAGTTACTACTCGACTTTGTTATTTCATAATCAAAACCCATTTAGGTTGCAGTTATATCAAGCTCATCTTGATTTTATGGACTCTTTGAGAAATAAATAATTTTTTTAAAATTGGAAAGTCAAATTTTAAACCCCTCCTATTAAATCGTTAATCCTAAACCCTAAATCAAATTGACTTTTACCGCTATAGATTTTGAAACCGCCACTGCATACCATCCCTGTTCCGTAGGGATTGTTACTGTAGAAAATGGTGTTATTGTAGATGAGTTTGTAACTTTAATCAAACCGCCAAATAATGAGTACAATCCATATACCATTCAGGTTCATGGCATTTATCCAAGAGATACTGCAAATGCCAAATCTTTTGCTCAAGTATTTCCTGAGATTAAAAAGCGACTCCAAAATAGAGTAGTTGTGGCTCATAACGAAAGTTTTGATCGTAATGTTTTGGCTAAATCAATGGCACTTTATGGTCTTGATTATGAAGAATTGAATATTGGTTCTCGATGGGAATGTACCGTAAAAATATACAAGGCCAAAGGATTGAAGCCAACAAAACTAAGTGATTGTTGTCGCGAAATGAATATAAAGCTAAACCATCACGAAGCTTTATCGGATGCGAGAGCTTGTGCCAAATTGTATTTATTGAGATAGTCATTGCGAGGAACGAAGCAATCCCATTTAGTGTTTTGTGATAATTTTTATTTTGTAAACAAATTGTTTTTTTTAGTACTTTAGTCTTTTAGGATGAGTCTGTTATCTCTCCTTTTTCATCTATTATCTAAAAGAAATGAAAGAAGATTTTCTCCACTACCTCTGGAAATTCAAAAAGTTTGATACTTTGAATCTCAAAACTTCCAATCAGGAGGAAATTACCATCGTTAGTGCAGGGCAGTATTTAGGACTGGCAGGTCCCGATTTTTTTAATGCTCAAATTACTATTGGTATTCAAAAATGGGCTGGTAATGTAGAAATTCATCTAAAGTCGTCAGACTGGTATGCGCATCATCATGAGAAAGACGCTAGTTATGAAAATGTAATTCTACATGTAGTTTGGGAACATGATTCCGAAATTTACAGAAGCAACAATACCGAAATTCCTGTTCTGGAACTCAAAAACTATGTTAGTGCGGCAACGGTCAGCAATTATCAAAAATTAGTGTCTCCCAAATCTTGGATTTTTTGCGAAAAGCAACTAAAAGAAATCCCTGAATTTGTATTGATAAATTGGCAAGAACGCTTGTTTTTTGAGCGCTTAGAAAGAAAATCAAAACCTATTTTGGAGTTGCTACAGTCAACCAACAATGATTGGGAAGCGGTTTTATTCTACCTTTTGGCAAAGAATTTTGGTTTGAATACCAATGGAGAAATATTTTTTAAGATTGCTCGAACTATCCCGTTTTTGGTAATCCGTAAAGAATGTTTTGAAGTGGAGAATCTAGAAGCTTTGCTTTTTGGCTCGGCGGGATTATTAGATGTAGATAAAGAAGATAATTACTTTAAAGGTTTGAAATTTAGGTATTTTTATTTGTTACATAAATATCAAATAGAGAAAAGTTGTATCGAACCAGTTCAATTTTTTAAGCATCGACCTGATAATTTTCCTACGATACGGCTTTCGCAATTAGCAAATTTATATCACAAACAACAAAATCTTTTTTCGAAAATAAACGACTTGAATTCCCTTGAAGCTATTTATGAAATCTTCAGTGTTTCGGTTGCTCCATATTGGCAAACCCATTATCAGTTTGACAAAGAAAGCTCCAAGAAAAAGAAAGCATTATCTAAATCCTTTGTTGATTTGATTGTTTTAAATACCATTATTCCACTTCAATTTGCTTACGCCAAAAGTCAAGGAAAGCAAGTGTCGGAAGATTTAATAGCTATTTTAAATCAAGTTGAGCCAGAGAAAAATTCAATTATTGATAAGTTTAGTTCTTTTGGTATAAAGCCCAAAAATGCATTCGATACCCAGTCGCTATTGCAACTCAAAAATGAATATTGCAACAAGAATAAATGTTTGGATTGCGCCATCGGAATAGAATTACTGAAAATTATTTAAGTAATTAGTCAGCAATTGTTGTTTCTTTAATATTTTGTTTTCTTTTTGAGATAATGTCTTAGTAAAGGTTTTGAAATTTGTAGGGATTGTTTTGAAACCTTTACTTAAAGAACTTTTTAGATATTGGATTTTAGTGTTGAAAGATTCTGTAATTTTGCCTATTCTCAACAACCCATAATTCAAACCGATGCGAGTAGTAATACGATTAAAATTTTTTTTAGAAAAATACGGTTTTCACGTATCTTCAAGATTGGCAGATAAATTGGGAATGCGAGTAACAAGTGTTCGCTTGTTTTTTATTTATATCTCTTTTGTTACAGCAGGGTTGGGATTTGGAGTCTATTTGACTTTGGCTTTTTGGATTCGTCTAAAAGACTTAATTCGTGCCAAACGAACTTCTGTTTTTGATTTATAGGTCATAATAAAGCGTAAAAAAAGGATTTAAAGTTTTGATGCTTTAAATCCCTTTTTTATAGTTTATGATTACTTTTTTGGATTGTTTAAGACGCTGTTTCTCTTGCCATAAGCAAAATAGAAAATAACACCCAAAGCCATCCATGCAAAAAGTCTCAGCCAGTTTGTCCACCCTAAGCCGTACATCATAGCGCAACAAACGAGAACACCTAATATAGGAACCAAAGGAACAAGTGGTGTTTTGAATTCTCGTACCATATTTGGCTCTTTTTTTCTTAGTATAATTACCGATATGCAAACAAGTGAGAAAGCAAATAATGTACCGATACTTGTCATGTCTCCAACAATATCTCCAGGGACAAATGCAGCAAATGCACCAACGATTGCTAAAATAGCAATGTTTGCTTTGTAAGGTGTTTTGTATTTTGGATGTAAATCACTAAAAGCTTTTGGAAGTAAGCCATCTTTACCCATTGCGTAAAACACTCGAGATTGGCCTAGTAGCATTACTAAAATTACAGATGAAAATCCAGCTAAAATGGCAACAGTAACAAACTGTCCTAGCCACTCATATTCAGCTCCCATCGCCGATTTTATAGCGTTTGCTACAGAAGCTTCTTTTCCGCTAGTTCTAAAAAACTCTACTGGCTCAAGCCCAGTTAATACGTGTGCAAAAAGAATGTACAGAACGGTACAAACGGCTAATGATCCCAAGATTCCAATTGGCATATTTCGTTTAGGATTTACAGTTTCTTGAGCTGCTGTACTTACCGCATCAAATCCAATAAAGGCAAAGAATACAGTTCCTGCAGCACCTAATATTCCCATAATTCCACCGTAATTATGTCCTACTCCATGTTCATCAGTAAAAATCGAAGGGGTAGGAATATATGGAGTGTGATTGGCTGGGCTTACAAAATGCCATCCAAGAACAATGATTAATATTACAATAGTCACTTTGACAATTACAATAATTCCGTTTATAAATGCAGATTCTTGTATCCCTTTTATCAATATAAGGCTAATTGCTCCAACAATAAATAACGCAGGAAGATTGATTATCCCGTTTACTCCTTCTGGTGAAGTCTGAAATGGAGAATGCGAAAATTCAAATGGAATCGGACTCACATGCAGTACATTAATGAGAAGGTTGTTTAGGTATTCACTCCAAGCAATCCCAACGGTGGCAGCACCTACGGCATATTCGAGAATTAAATCCCAACCAATAATCCAAGCCAAAAACTCTCCCATTGTTGCATAAGTATAGGTATAGGCACTACCTGAAATAGGAATTGAAGACGAAAGTTCGGCATAGCACAATCCTGCCAAAGCACAACCTATAGCGGCTACAATAAAAGCTATAGTTACCGATGGGCCAGCATTTTGTGCAGCAGCCGTTGCTGTTCTCACAAATAAACCAGCACCAATAATTGCACCGATGCCTAAAGCAATTAGAGACCAAGCGGTTAATGTTCTTTTTAATCCTTTTTCAGAGTCAGCAGCTTCTGCTAATAGCTGAGCTAGAGGTTTTCTTTTCCAAATAGACATTTTTTAGGGTTTTATTATTAATAAGCTTCAAATGTATTCGTTTTTTATAAAGAATAAAAATAATAATTCAAATTAACTTTTAAAAACACAGTTTATTCTTTGTTTTGTGTTTTTTTTTAGGGATTGTTTTCTGTGTAATTAGGGATGTAAAAGTTGTTGTTGGTGTTTTGATGTACGCAAATTTTCTTTCAAAATTGTTTGTGTTAATTTATTTTGTATTTTTAAATTGAAAAATAAATTCTATTTATTCCAAAAACAAAGAAATAATGTAGCTTAGTTCACAATATTTATATGAATTTTAAAACAATAACTCTCCTCTTTAAGTTTTCGAAGGAACAGCGAACGGGTATTTTTGTCTTGTTTTTTATTATTATTTTTTTGCAATCGCTTTGTTTTTTTGCTGATTTTAGTTTTGTTACAAAAGAAAGTTTAGATAAGCAAAAATGGCTTTCATTGCAATCGAAAATCGATTCTGTAAAAAAGGTTACTTACAAAGGAGTGGCTAAAATCTATTCTT
>JAYVGE010000331.1:0-3052 GCA_043772515.1 Flavobacterium sp.
ATGAAAAACAAAAAATGTTTTTCTGTACAATACCACCCCGAAGCGAGTCCAGGACCGCATGATGCCGCTTATTTATTTGATTTGTTTCTAGAGAATATCAAAAACAAATAATCATAAAAAACCCGATTCAATCTTTTGTTGAATCGGGTTTTTTATGATTTTTCTTCAGAAATTAGTACCACAAATAAAAAATCAATTTGATTAATGACTATGTTTGTAGTGTGAGTAAGAATATTAAAATAATATCATCAGAGGAATTTCCGAGACAATTTATGTCGGAGGCTACTGTAGATTTCGATTTTTTGAAAACGCCCTTGCAAATCTATGATTTAGATACTACAACAGAATACATTCAAATCCCGACTCCACTTTTTCGACCCGATTACAATTTTATCGTACATGTTACCAAAGGAAACACAAAGCAGCAAATAGATAATGATATAGTATCGATATCAGAAAATGATGTTTTGTTTGTAAAACAAGGGCATATTACAGCAATGAGAGAAATTGATCAGGTAATAACGGGACATTTTATTTTGTTTGAAGAAAGTGTTTTGAATCATATTTTATCAAAGCAGGAATTAATACAAATATTTGCCTCAAATTCGGTGATTAAATTACCAGAAGAAACCAGTGTTTGGCTCAACTCTTTGTTTTGTTTGTTGGCTCAGGAATTTCGTAATGAAAATTCGAATCATGAAATTTGTTATTCGCTTTTGCAGGCCGCATTACAAAAAATAATTACTTCGAATAAGAATGTAAATAAAACAGTAAATCGTTGTAATGAGATTGCTTTCAATTTTAAAGAGTTGGTTTATAGCCATCATTCACAAGACAAATCGGTTTCTTTTTATGCCGATAAATTAAATATTTCTATTAATTATCTCAATAGATGTATAAAACAAACTACTGGTATTGCTCCAAAAGAATGGATTAATAATGTTAGCATCTTGCAAAGTCAAATTCTTTTGCAAGATTTGACGAAAGACATTTCTGAAATTGCTTTTGAACTCAATTATGAAGACCCCTCTTACTTCGGTCGCCTTTTCAAGAAAATAACCGGTACAACTCCTTCTCAGTATCGAATTTCACTTACGCACGATTTGTCCGAGTAACGGTAAACAAAATCCTAGTGCCTATTATTGTTTTCACCGCACCTTTGTCTTAAGAAAATCAAAGGGAACTCCGTTGGGTTCTGGTATAAACATAAATCGCTTTTATTTTGAAAAAAACATTGTCTCTTCTCGTTTTAACCTTGTTTATTTGTGCCCCAAATTATTTTTTTGCTCAGTTAATTAAAGATGGTGCTGGAGTTGCAGTTACGATGCACTCTAAAAGCAATTTTAAAGATTCTTTCTCAGACAAACAGTATTTAGACAATCAGTTTAGGTACAATACCTACGATTATTGGTTGCCGATTCCTCCTTTTAGAATGGGTAGAACCAGTGTTTTAGGAACGATTAATTATCGATTAATGGATTTTAAATTTGATAAGGAAATAACAATTAATCCGAATTATTTAACAAAAATTCACGAATTCAAGACTGTTATTGTTCTTCGCCGTCCTGTCGGTGGCAGACTAGGTGTTTTTGGAATTATGATTCCGACTGTTGCCTCCGATTTTAAAAACAAAATTTCTTCGGAAGATCTAATATTAGATGGAGTTTTTGGAATATCGAGAAAGTTTGGAAAAAGATCCAATCTCGAAATTGGTATTGGTCCTCATATTATGTATGCTTTTGGAAAATTCCTCATTACTCCAGGAGTAGCCGTAGATTATAGAAGTTCGAATGGCAAATGGGTGGGGCAATTGTACTGGCCTAGAGTTAGTGTTTTACGAAAAATAGGGAATAATTCTCAATTTGGTTTGGCTG
This sequence comes from Flavobacterium sp., assembly GCA_043772515.1. Taxonomy (GTDB): domain Bacteria; phylum Bacteroidota; class Bacteroidia; order Flavobacteriales; family Flavobacteriaceae; genus Flavobacterium. The sequence continues at coordinate 1,875 of JAYVGE010000331.1, forward strand.
GATCGGTAAACTGGACACTCCATAACTTAAAGAACTTTAAAAATTATGAAGGAAAAGAGGTCGACTATGCTCAGTTTTCTTCCATTCATGGGGGATTACAAATTAATCAGCGGCTTTTCGATAATTTTTGGTTGCAGTTGCAAGGTGGTGTAGGACTTTTGAATAAATATACTTTGATGAATTCGAGCCATGATACCATCAGTAACTACTCGGCAGATAAAACGTTTTACGCAAAAATGATGATAACCTATCGATTCGGAAAATAATTTCTTGCTAGAAAAACAACCTCTATTAAAGAAAGCCTAGTAATTTTTTTAAAATAAATCGTACAATATTTCACTATGTTTCTATTTTTATAGGTGTTCAGTGATCTTCGTTTTTTCTTGTTCTTTTGCCCTTGTTAGAAACGAAGTAATCTCTTTAAAAAAGTTCAATAGCCCAGCTATTTGAAGACAACGCTTCTTATCGCCCATCCTTTCCTCAAAGGATGTCGTCTTGAAAAAATCTAGAATAACTTCGTTAAATTTTGTACACTTTGTTTTAAAACCTTTACTTATAAATGAGAATAAATTTCAAAATAATATTTAAAAAAGAAAAAAAATGAAAAAATCTATGTTAACAGTTTTGGTATTTTCAGTATCGTATTTTGCCAATGCACAACAGCTAAAAATGAATGTTGATGTGACCAATGTTCAGAAGGGAAAAGGAACAGTCGTAGTGAATGTTTATGACAAAAAAGAAAATTTTCTAAAAACAACTTATCTCTCTAAGGTTCAAAAGGCGAGTCAAGGATCGGTGCAATTTCAAATCGATTTGCCCAAAGGAACTTATGCTATTACTGTTTTTCAGGATTTGGATAATGATGGGGAGCTAAAGACGAGTTGGTTGGGGATACCGAAAGAACCAGTAGGGAATAGTACTAATTTTAAGCCAGACGGTGGGGCACCAACATTTCGAGATTGTGCGGTTTCGATTTCAAAAAAAGAGACTAATCTTACAATAGATTTGGACTAACTATGGTGTTGCCAAAATTAGGATAAAGGGAGAGCTGTTTTTTACGAATTACAGCAATGGTTAATAATACCAAACCTAATTATAATATAACCCAATCCCTCCTCTATCGAAAAGAGAAGACCTGAGGTGAGGAGAAAAAAGTTAGACTATATTGTAATTGCGTT
>JAYVGE010000332.1:0-3050 GCA_043772515.1 Flavobacterium sp.
GACAAGCAATATTACAAGAGCTAATAGCCAAAATTGCGGTATTAAAACCGTAACCATTTTTTTTGAACTATATAAGAAAGACAAGAACAATTAGGCGAGGATTCTCAACTGCGATTTTTCATATCTCTTATTATGGTGTAACTTTTCTATAACTATGAATGTTTTTTTTATCAGGCAAAATAAATAATTAGAAATGCTATTTAAGTAAATATTTCAAAATAAACCCTTTACTAAAGCAGAATTAACAACCTAAATAATTCATAATTTAAAAAAAATGACAAACCCTATCGTATCTACAGCATGGCTTCAGGAACATTTGAATGATCCAAAACTAATACTGCTCGAAGCTCGTTTAGAGCAAAATCAATCTAATTTAGAAAATAAATTTCAAGATTTACAAATTAAGGGTGCTCGACTATTCGATATAAAAAACAATTTTAGCGACACCAATAATCCATTACCCAACACTTTTCCATCAGCAGAGAAATTTACTGCCGAATGTCAAAAATTAGGAATCAACCAGAACAGTACGATTATAGTTTATGACACTTTAGGAATTTATTCGAGTCCAAGAGCTTGGTGGATGTTTAGAGCAATGGGACATTCTAACATATTTGTTTTAGATGGCGGTCTTCCAGAATGGATTAAAAATGGGTATTCTACCGAAATACGCCAAGAAAACCCGTGTGCTAAAGGTAATTTTGAAGCAAAACTGCGACCAAATTTTATAAAAAACAAAGAGCAGATTCTTGAAAACATACACACAAAAGAAGCCCGATTAATCGATGCAAGATCCAAAGAACGATTTTATGCCAGCAACGAAGAGCCCAGAGCTGGTCTAAGAAGCGGGCACATTCCTGGTTCGACAAACCTTCCTTTTACAGAACTTCAAAAAAACGGAAAATACAAATCGAAAGAAGCATTGTCTAAAATTCTGAATCTAAATAACCAACCATTACTATTCACTTGCGGCTCTGGAATTACCGCCTGTATCGTTTTACTTGCCTGCGAACTTATTTCTGACAACCCCAAAGCAATTTACGATGGTTCTTGGACAGAATGGGGACAAAACCCAAACCTTCCTATAGAAAAATAACTATTAGGAAGTAATTTTTATCCAATACGCAACCCATTTACTATTTTGAAATCGGGAGCCAATAAAATTACGTCACCCTCCTCGCCTACTGCACCCAGCACCAAACATTCGCTCATGAATTTGCCGATTTGTTTTTTAGGAAAATTGACTACCGCAACCATTTGTCGATTGACCAATTCTGCCTTTTGATACCGCTTGGTAATCTGTGCCGAAGTTTTTCTGATACCGATTTCCGAACCAAAATCGATCGTAAGTTGGTAAGCTGGCTTTCTGGCTTCAGGAAAATCATTTACCTCAAGTATTGTTCCTACTCTCATTTCTACTTTTTCAAATTCTTGCCAAGTCAATTCCATAATTATTTATTAATCAATTAGAAAACAACAAATCTATCAATTTTACAACTATCTAACGTAATTCTACAACACTATTTTTTTACTGAACTATTAATTTTACAAACACTAGACAACTAGTTAATCTTAATAAAAAACAAGAAAAAATGGAAAATAGTTTAATCAATAGCCTAGAATCGGTAAGAGATTCTAGTTTTTACACAACCGGTTTGAATACCGACAAATACATCGAAACAGCACCAAATGTAAAACTTTATCTAAAGGATTACGGTCAAGGAAAACCTGTAATTCTTATTCACGGATGGCCTCTTTCGAATGAAATGTGGGAATATCAAATAGAAAACTTGGTAAAAAATAACTATAGAGTAATTGCCTATGACCGACGTGGGTTCGGAAAATCCTCGCAACCATGGAACGGATATGATTACAGTACGCTAGCAGATGATTTAAAAGAAATTATCGATCAATTACAACTCGAAGATTGCGCACTTGTTGGTTTCTCGATGGGTGGTGGAGAAGTCGTTCGGTACTTTAGCCGTCATGGCGGAAAAGGCGTTTCAAAAGCAGTACTCCTTTCTTCTATAACGCCATTTCTACAAAAAACAAAAGACAATCCAGAAGGTGCCTCAACAGAGAAAAATACGGCTAGAACATATGAAATTGAACAGGATCGAATTGGTTTTCTAGATGATTTTGGAAAAAAAATTTTTGGAGAAACTTTTATTAACAGACCAATAAGTACTCCTTTGCTCGAATACTACCGAATGCTCTGCTCTTTTGCCTCTCCTCGTGCTACTTTGCAATGCGCAAAATCGTTTTCGACAACCGATTTTCGAGAAGAAATGGTAACGATAAATGTTCCTACACTGATTATTCATGGTAATGCAGACAAAATAGTGCCCGTTGATCTTACCTCCAGAAAAGCAGCAGCTCTAATTCCAGACAACACCTATATTGTTTATGACGATGCTCCTCATGGCTTGTTTTACACCGAAAAAGAAAAACTAAATGCCGATTTACTTGTTTTTTTAAATTCTTAAATTGAAATCAATATCCAAAGAGGTTAAAACTAGGAAGCTACAATAATCTCTTTTGAATTAATTTAAAAAACTTACGCCAATTTTTACTGAAATTGAAATTTTAAATTTAATTTTGAACATCCAATTTTCAAAAAAATGGCAAACACACCTTCTAACATGCTCCCTCTTGGTACTTGGGCTCCAAAATTCAAATTAAAAGACACCATTTCTAATTTTGACTACTCTTATGATGCGTTGAAAGGCGCAAAAGGAACTTTGGTTATTTTTATATGTAATCACTGTCCGTTTGTTATTCATGTCGTCGACGAAATCGTACGAATTGCCAATGATTACCGTGTACAAGGCATCGGTATTGTAGCTATATCTAGTAATGACGTCGAGAAATACCCCCAAGATTCTCCCGAATTGATGTCTGAATTTGCTTTTAAAAACAAAATAAAATTCCCCTATTTGTACGATGAAACCCAAGAAGTAGCAAAAGCTTTTGATGCCGCTTGCACACCCGATTTTTTTCTTTTTGACAGTGAAGACAAATTGTTTTACCGAGGTCAACTCGATGCTTCC
>JAYVGE010000333.1:0-20355 GCA_043772515.1 Flavobacterium sp.
TATCAACGGAGATGCCATATTACAATGGGAAAAACGAGATTTATTCGGATTTATAAGCACTTACAACAGGCTATATAATATTGGTCAGACCAAATTATCGTCTGAAGTTGGATTGGTTACCCGCACCGATATTTTGTTTCGTGGTAGAGATCATGTTTTGCGCAGGGCTTTACTGTCTAACGATGCCATAAACTATGATGTCATCAGTAATTACAGTTTGTATTTTGATGAAAATTGGCAATTTGCACCCAAATGGGCTTTAAAATTAGGAGCTAGAAACGAAGTCTTCGCTTTTTATTTGAAAGACAAATTAGACGACTCCAATTCAGGGCAAAAAACCGTGTATCGATTTAATCCGAAAGCACAGTTAAACTTTAATGCAACATCAAACTTCACTGTTTTTGCCAAATGGGGAGTTGGACTTCACTCCAATTACGCTCAAACCGCAGTGAGCAAAGACCCAACAGCGGGTAATCCCGTACCACTATCCAAAGGTGCTGATTTGGGTTTTATAATGAAATTGCATAAAAAATCAATCTTCAATTTCACAGCATGGCGCCTTGATACAGGATCTGAATTTAAATTTGTATCTGATGATGGTAGCTTTGAAAACTTGGGACCAACGAGAAAATATGGTTTTGATGCGGCAATCAAAATTCAATTTACAGATTACTTGTGGGCAGATAGCAATTTGAATTATGCCTACAGCGTTTTGAAAGACGCCCCAAAAGGCGAAAACTTTGCACCATTAGCCCCTAGATGGAACTCTACAGGCGGATTGACTTTGAAATTAGAAAACGGAATTAATGCTAGTTTGCGTTACCGTTTTATGGGAGAACGCCCTGCTACCGGAGATGGATTGGTATTTTCTAAACCATACACTATTGCAGATTTAGTTATTAGATACACCAAGCCACGTTATGAAATTTGTCTTTTTACCGAAAATATATTAAATACTAAATGGGATGAAGCACAATTTTATGATGAATCACAATTAAAAAACGAAAGTGCTCCTATAATGGATTTTCATAACACTCCTGGCACGCCTTTCTTTATTAAAGCTAGCATTTCTTATTTCATTTAAATAAAAGTTACTCACTATGGAACTTCTAAATAACAATTTATCGGCATTGCTAATTCTATTCATTTTAGGATTGCGCCACGGCTTAGATCCCGATCACATTGCGGTGATAGACAACTACACCTATCGTTTGCACGAAAATAAAAACGCTTGGTCGAGATGGGTCGGAACGTTATTTACTTTCGGACATGGCGTGATGGTCACCCTGATAGCATTAGTCTTGAGCTATTTAAAAAACCTTTTTGAAGTTCCGTCTTGGGTTGATTTTTTGCTCAATTGGTTGCCTATGGTTTTACTGCTCGTGATGGGAATTGGAAATGCGATTTCGTTATCGCAAGCTAAGATTGGCAATTCGTTGAGCGTTAAAAAACACCTTATCCCCAAATTTTTAGATAAAAACCTGAACCCTTTTACGGTATTCTTAACGGGGCTTATTTTCGGATTTATATTTGATACTTCCTCTCAAATTGCCGCTTTTGGGTTGGCAGTTTCGGGAACGCATCATTGGCTTTTTTCAGTTATAGGTGGTGTTGTTTTTTCTAGTGGATTGATATTTACAGGGACAATTGACTCGTTTTTATTGAGTAAGTTATTAAAAACATTCGATAGAACTAAAATTCAAAAACACCGTTTCAAATTGAATGTACTGATCACAATAATGTGCTTCATTATACCCATTTATAAAATAGGAACGGTATTTAAACCTAATTTAGAACTTAACGATTTTCAAAATAACTTAGTAGGACTAGGATTTCTTGGAACAATCCTTTTCCTCTATTTTGATTTGTATCTACGTTCTAGAATAAAAGCTATCTAATGAAAAACAATCAAATAAGTATTCTGGGTTGTGGATGGTTGGGATTGCCTTTGGCTGAATCTCTGATTCAAAAAGGGTATTCCGTTAAAGGATCTACTACCGATTTAGATAAAATAACATTCTTGAAAGATAAAGGTATTTTACCTTATCAAATAGCCATATCCGACACTGAAATTCAAGCTGACGATATTACTGGTTTTTTAAATTCAGATACTTTAATTATTAATTTTCCACCAAAAAGAAGACCCGATATTGTAGCTTTTCATACGGGTCAATTCCAACTTTTAGTTCAAAAAATAATTGAAAGTCGGATTAAGCAAGTGCTGTTTGTTAGTTCAACATCTGTTTATCCTGATACGAATGAAACCGTTTCTGAAAGTGAAACCAGAATTCCCGAAAAAGAAAGTGGAAAAGCGTTGTTGATTGTCGAAAAAATGTTTTTAGAACAAAAACAATTCAATACTACTATTGTTCGTTTCTCCGGATTAATAGGATACGATAGAATGCCGGGGCGTTTTTTGGCTGGCAAAAAAGAAGTGCAAAATGGCGAAGCACCAATCAACGTGATTCATCAAGACGATTGTATTGCCATTATAGGAAGCATTATAAAAAAAGAAATTTGGGGAGAAATATTTAATGCGAGCACCGATTTTCATCCCAAAAGGAGAGCGTATTATGAACTGGCAGCTGAAAAAATTGGTCTGGAAAAACCAACATTTGCCGCAACAGAAAATCTATGTTATAAAATAATAAATTCAGACAAATTGAAAACAAAATTGGGCTACCAGTTTAAATATCCTAATCCACTGGATTTGTTAAATGAGGAATAAAATATGAATACAAAAAACCACAAAATAATTAATATCAGTATTGTTGGTTCAGGACCAGGCGATCCTGAATTGCTTACCGTGAAAGCGGTTAAACGAATTCAGAACGCCGATATTATCTTACATGATAATTTAATTTCAGCGGAAATCTTGAATTTGGCTTCCGCAAAAGCTCAAAAAATATATGTAGGCAGAAAATTTGGAGATATAGAAAATTCGATGACCCGTCAAGACGCCATACACGATTTGTTTCTTGAATATGCACAACAAAATAAAAAAATTGTTCGCCTAAAATCAGGAGATTCATTTATTTTTGGGAGAGTAGCCGAAGAGATTCGCTTTTTGACACAACAAAATATTGCTTTTGAAATTATTCCAGGAATTACGGCAGGAATGGCAGCTGCCAACTCCCAACACATACCACTTACGGAACGCAATAAAACCAATTCAGTACTGTTCTGCACTGGTCATACCGCGATGTACGACTTTGAGCAATTGGACGCTTTGGCAAATATGCTTAAAACAGGTACTACGTTAATTATGTATATGGGCTACAAAAATTTAAAAGAAGTAATAACTACTTTCAAGAGAATTACACCTGACGAAACACTATACATTTCGGCAATTTCGAAAGTATCACAAGCCGATGAAACAATTTTTACCGGTACTTTAGAGGAAATGGAGGATAAACTTGAACTAGAAACAGTTCCAATGCCCGTTGTTTTTATAGTAGGAAAATATGCGTTTCCAATTGATTCTAATATAACTAAAATTTTAGCAGAGAATGAATACTAAAAAAGGAATTTTAATTTGTGGACATGGAAGCAGAGATCCAGAAGGTGTTAATGGATTCAAAGAACTGGTGCGTCTCTTAAAAATACGGTATCCTAATTACGAGGTTGATTATGGTTTTCTTGAATTCTCACATCCCGTTTATGCCGCTGCAGTTGAGCGTTTATACACCAATGGAATCCGTGAAATTATCGCCATTCCTGCTATTCTTTTTGCTGGTGGTCATGCTAAAAATGACATTCCATACGAGATGAATGCGCTTCAAAGTCAATATCCAGATTTAAAGATTACTTTAGGAAAACACTTTGGTATCACGCCATCCATGCTGCAGCTTTCTAAAAAACTGATAGAAGCAACCGAATCTGTACTAACACCCTTAGACCGAAAAGAAGCTTGTTTATTGGTTGTCGGTCGTGGCACCTCCGATCCAGATGCAAACTCAGATATTGCAAAAATGACTCGAATGCTTTGGGAAGGAATGGGTTTTGGTTTTGCAACTACAACCTATATTGGCGTTACGCAACCTTTATTAAAAGATACTTTACCATTAGTGAACCAACTGCCCTATAAACGAGTAGTGGTATTGCCAGTGTTTTTATTTACGGGTGTTTTACTAAAGAAAATATATACTCAAGTTGAAGATTTTGCAAGTAACTCTGATACTGAATTTTGTTATACTGCTTCTTTTGAATGTGATGAACTGCTGCTACAAACCATAGATGAACGTATTGCCGAAGTGGAGCAAGGCAATCCCAATATGAATTGCCAATTGTGCAAATACCGTACTCAAATCATTGGTTTTGAAAACGAAGTAGGCAAAGAACAAAAAGGACATCACTTGGCGGTAAAAGGAATTTTATTTGAAGAAGAGGAAAAAATAGCAGTCAAAAAAACACCTCTTTCGGGTTTAAAAAAACTATTAGGAATATAAAAAATGATAAAAACAGGAAAAATATACGGTATCTCTTTAGGTCCTGGTGATCCAGATTTAATCACCTTAAAAGGACTTAAAATACTCCAAAAATCGGATAAAGTATATTATCCTGGTTCCTTATTGCCTAATGGGAAAACTACCAGTTTTTCCTTGCCTATTTTGCAACACCACCAACTGGACGAAAAAAAATTAGTCGGAATGTTTCTCAAAATGTCCGATGACAGAGCGCAAGCCGAAGCCACCTACAGCGCTACTTTTAAATCTATATTAGTAGATTACAATAACGGTTTAACAATTGCTTTTGTCAGCGAAGGAGACAGTTTGTTTTACAGCACCTTTGCCTATTTATTAGAACACATACAGCAACACCAACTCGATGTTGAAATTATTGCAGGAGTTCCTTCCTTCGTATTAGGAGCGGCACAACATCAGCTGCCGTTAGCCATTCTAAATGAGAAAATTGCTATCATACCAAGGGTCAAGAACAGTCAAGAACTAGAAACAACCTTAAACGATTTTGACACAGTCGTTTTGATAAAAATACGAAGTGTACTGAAGGATATTTCCCCTTTTTTGAAAACCAGTGGATTGACAATTATGTATTGCGAACGATTAGGAACAACACAACAATACATAACAACTAACATAGAAGACATTAAAAACAGAGAGATTCCTTATTTCTCTTTGTTAATTATAAAAAAGAGAAAATGAAACTAAGCGTAGTAGGAATAGGTCCCGGCGGACAAGAATATATATTACCATTTGCTCAATCGGTTTTAGCAGATGCTGATGTTGTTATTGGTTACCATTATTATTTTCAATTTATCGAGCATTTACTAAAAGAAAATTGCGAATGTATCGGAAAAGAATTAACCGAAGAAGAGGCACGTGCCGTACTAGCAGTAAACCGCTGTGAAAAAGGCAAGCATGTAGTAGTAATTAGTTCCGGTGATGCCGGCATTTATGCTATGGCTTCTCTTGTTTATCAATATGCCAGTACCCAAACCGATAAAGACATCGACTTACAAACCATTCCGGGAATAAGTGCTTTTATCGCTTCGGCAGGAAAATTGGGCGCACCGCTAGGACACGACTTTTGTTGTATCTCCCTATCCGATTTAATGACACCTTGGACAACAATAGAGAAAAGAATTCACGCTGCAGCAACAGGGGATTTCGTCACATCTTTGTACAACCCAAGAAGTAAAAAACGTTTTTGGCAGCTCAACCGACTCAAAGAAATTTTCTTGAAACACCGCAGTCCTACAACTCCCGTTGCCGTAATTCGTCAAGTCACAAGACCGGAAGAACACATCACTATTACCACTTTGGGCGAATTCGATACCGAAATTGTCGATATGTTCTCACTGGTGATGATTGGAAATTCACAAACCTACCAGTTCAAGAATTTTCTAGTTACCCCGCGTGGTTATTTGGCTCGAAAACCCCATACAGGACAAGAAATTCAAGAGGAAAGCTTTCGCCAAATTGCCGAAAGTTTACAACGTACCGACCTCCCAACAGCAGACAAATGGGCGGTGATGCGCTGCGTACACACCACAGCTGATTTTGAATACGAAAATCTCTATTTATCGAGTAATAATGCCATCGAAAAATGGAATGATTACCTCATAAACGGAGGTACAATCATTACCGATGTCACGATGGTTCAATCTGGAATTACAAAAGAATTTACATCCAAATACCAAAACCAAGTACTTTGTTATTTGAATGACCCCGAAGCTACGGCACTTGCTCTAAGCGAAAATATTACCCGTAGTCAAGCAGGAATCCGATTGGCATTGACCAAACATCCCAACGCTTTGTACGTGGTAGGTAATGCTCCTACTGCCCTATTCGAATTGTGTGAGCAAATATTAGACGAAAAATGCAAACCTGTAGGTGTGGTTGGTGCTCCCGTAGGATTTGTAAATGTTGTGGAATCTAAACTGAAATTGCAGGCAATTACAAGCATTCCGTATGTGATTATCAGAGAACGCAAAGGCGGAAGTAATGTAGCGGCAAGTATTGTAAACGCAGCGTTTACCTTGAAAATTGAATAATAAACGACTTATAACCTATAAAGCATAACTCTTTTCATGAACTATATTCTAATAGGCATATCCGACAACCCGAATTTCGTTTTTTCAAACGAAACACAACTCTTGTTGCAATCACATCAGGTGTTTTCGGGGGGGAAAAGACATTACGAATTAGTAAAAAAACAGCTCTCGGAAAAACACCAATGGATTACTATTTCGGGAGAAATGAGTGTACTATTTGACACTTATAAACAACAAAATCAGACTGTAATTGTTTTTGCATCGGGTGATCCTTTGTTTTATGGATTTGCGAATACCATTCAAAAATTTCATCCGGAAGCAACTATAAAAACGATACCGTATTTCAATAGCATCCAATTGTTGTGTCACAAATCTACCATTACGTATTCGAATATCACGTATGCTTCCGTTCACGGGCGCAGTTGGAGAGAACTGGATATGGCATTGATGGAACAAAAAGAATGCATTGGTATATTGACAGATGCTCAAAAATCGCCTCATGCTATTGCCAAAAGAGCATTGGATTATGGTTATAAAAACTACCAAATGATAGTGGGTGAATCTTTGGAAGGCAGCAACGAAAATATAAGCAGTCTCACTTTAGCGGAAGCGATACAACGAGAATATCAACCGCTAAATTGTGTTTTATTAATCAAGAAAGAACAAAAAACAAAACCTTTTGGCATTCCCGACACCGATTTTGAAGGATTACCCAATCGTCCCAATATGATTACCAAAATGCCCATTCGATTGCTGAGTTTATCCCAATTGGATTTACACAACCGAAAAACACTTTGGGATATTGGCTTTTGCACTGGTTCTATTTCAATCGAAGCGCAATTGCAGTTCCCTCATTTAGAAGTTTTAGCTTTTGAAATTCGTCCCGAATGCGAATCGATTTTAGAAAATAATGCTCGAAAATTTGGCGCTTTGGGTATTCAAACTGTTATGGGCGATTTCTTTTTACAAAATCTAGACGAAATAAAACAACCCGATACCATTTTTATCGGCGGGCATGGCAACCGATTGGCAGCATTGATTACTACAATAGATTCTTATTTGCTACCAAAAGGGCGCATCGTAATTAATGCCGTCAAACAAGAAAGTAAAACCGAATTTATACAAAGCATACAGCAACTCAATTATGAGCTGCTTTTGCCAACAACTATAAAAATTGATCAACACAACGAGGTAACTATCTTGACTGCACAAAAGCGGTAGTTATTTGAAATTATATAAAAAAATGAAAAAAATAGCTTTACTAGCCAGCACTGATAAAGGAGTCCTTTTGGGAAAAATACTTCAAAAAGAATTTCAAAAATCGGTATTGGTATCTACCCGAAAACACGAAGGCGTAACCGAAATCGAATCGCTTGCATTGTTCCTAGAATCGAATTTCAATGCTTTTGACGGTTTTATTTTTATTGGTGCTCTTGGAATCTGTGTGAGAAGCATTGCTCCCTATTTGGATAATAAAACCAAAGACCCAGCTATTATCAATATCGACGAAGCGGGTAAATTTGTGCAATCGGTACTTTCAGGACATTTGGGCGGCGCCAATGAACTAGCTCAAAATTTAGCCAAAGTAATTGGCGCAGAAGCCGTAATTACAACTGCCAGTGACGGGCAAGATATTTGGGCTTTGGATACTTTGGCAAAAACGTACAACTGGAAAACGCAAAGTACCATTGGAATGAATGAAATCATTTCGTTGTTTGTCAACAATAAAACCACTGCTTTATTATTAGATATTAAAGACAAAGGCTGTACTTTTTTAGAAAAAAACAAACCCGATTTTGTTACTGTTTATTACAGCTACGAAGCGATTGATTTTTCTAAATATAATCTTTTTATAGCCGTAACTTATAGGATATATACCGCTCCAATTCCTGCATTGTATTATTATGCTCCTGTAATTACTATGGGAATGGGTTGTTCGAGAGACATCGAATCTGATTTATTGGAAGTTTCTTTTAGAGAACAATTGCAACAAAATAATATTGCCGTAGCATCCATAAAATCCCTTGGTTCTTTGGATGTAAAACACGACGAAGTGGCTTTCATAGCTTTGGCAAATACGTTAGCCATTCCGTTTATCACTTTTACTGCTGACGAATTGAACTCTAAAGTGGCCGCCAATCCATCAGAAGTTGTGATGAGCAAATTAGGTGTTCATAGTGTTGCAGAAGCTTCGGCAATGCTACTGGCTCAAACTGATGATTTGATTTTAGAAAAACAAAAAATACATTTATCCTCGTTTAAAAAACACACCATCGCTTTGTCATTGGACAAAAAAGCAAAACGAAAAGCCGAAATTGTAATTGTGGGTGCTGGTCCTGGTGCTGCCGATTTGATTTGTGTAAAAGGAAAAGAACTACTGGAAGAGGCCGATTTGATTTTGTATGCGGGAAGCCTTATTCCTGTTGAGCTAACCCATTATGCCAAATCTAATGCTATCGTTCGTAACTCGGCAAGTATGACCCTTGAAGAGCAAATAGAAATTATGGACGAACATTATGCACAAGGACACTTAATTGTGCGTTTGCAATCGGGAGATCCTTCTATATATGGAGCAATTCAGGAGCAAATGACCATTTTTGATGAGAAAGGAATGGATTATTCTATCGTTCCTGGTATTTCATCCTTTCAAGCTGCAGCTGCGTATTTGAAATCGGAATTCACAATTCCTGAAGTCGTTCAAACAATTATTTTAACACGAGGAGAGGGAAAAACACCTCTTCCGGAAAAAGAAAAACTGAATGAAATGGCAAAACATCAAGCCACGATGTGCATCTTTTTGAGTGCCACAATTGCCAAATCCGTTCAAGAACAATTACTGGAACATTATCACGAAGACACCCCCGTCGCCGTTTTATATAGAGTAACTTGGAAAGACGAAAGAGTATTTGTGGGTAGATTAACTGAATTGGCTCAAATAATTCGTGATAATAAACTAACGTTAACAACTTTAGTAATCGTTGGAGCTGCCATTGGTGCCCGAAAAAACCGTTCCTATTTGTACAGTCCTGAGTGGAAACATATTTTTAGATCGGGGAAAGAAGCTAAGGTAAAAGGTTAGAAGTTAGTAGTGATGTAGAATTTACTATCCTAACTGATTCCAAAAACCTGTTAGGTATTTAAGTCAACGCTTAAAAAAATAAAAAATGATTTTAGTATTTGGCGGCACAACAGAAGGAAAAAAAGTGGCGAAGTTTCTCGAAAGGGAAGCCTGGCCTTACTTCTATTCCACAAAAACGGAAATCGAGTTTGTCAAGGGAAAATTCGGAAGCTATCGTTTTGGGGCGTTTTCTATTGCTGAATTAATTGCATTTTGTCAAGAAAAAAAAATACACACAATTATACACGCAAGTCATCCTTTTGCAGAAATTTTACATCAAACCATAGCCGAAGCAAGCACCTTTTTATCGCTTCCTGTCATTCGTTTTGAAAGACAGTATCCTGCAAGAAGTGCTTCGGAGGATGTAATTTATGTCAAAAGTTATCCAGAAGCCATTGACTATTTAAACACTAAAAAAATAGAAAAATTATTGGCTTTGACAGGAGTTCAAACTATTGAAAAACTGGAATCGTATTGGAAAAAAAACAGCACTTACTTCCGGATTTTACCAAGAGAAAGTTCGGTGGCTACAGCCGAAAAAGCAGGATTTCCAAAAGAAAACCTGATTTTAGAATTTCCAAGTGATGATTTGAACTTTGAAATTGAGATTTTAAAAAAATACAATTGTCAAGCTGTGATTACTAAAGAAAGTGGTGAATCGGGCTTTTTATCAACAAAAATTGAAGCTGCCAAAATTTGTAAAATTCCAATTGTAATTATCGAAAGAGTTATGTTGCCACAGAGTTTTTTAACAGCATCAAATGAGACTGATTTGTTTAACTTTATGGCTTTAAAAAAATAAAAAAAATGGCATTGCTTCCAATTCCAGACGGTCCTTTACGCAGCGGCTATACCACAGGAGCCTGTGCAACTGCATGTGCGAAAGCGGCATTGATGAGTTTATTGGAACAAAAAGAAATAAAAGAAGTCATAATAACTTTGCCTTTTGGTGAAAAAGTAAATTTTACGATTACTTCCTGTTTTTTTGATGAAAAACAAGCCACTTGCACCACCATAAAAGATGCAGGAGATGACCCCGATGTAACACATGGCGCAACAATTGGTTGTACAGTTTATCTAAATGAAGCCGAGGGAATTAAATTTCTTCAAGGTAAAGGTGTCGGTATTGTGACCTTACCCGGATTGGCCATTGCAGTGGGCGAACCTGCCATTAATCCCGTGCCAAGGAAGATGATTACTGATGCGGTACATTTTGTTAAACACCAATTTCAATGTGATAAAGGCGTGAATGTGGAAGTTTTTGTAGAAAATGGGGAAGCAATCGCAAAAAAAACATTGAATTCCCGCATCGGGATTTTAAACGGGATTTCGATTTTAGGAACAACAGGCATTGTGACAGCATTTAGTTCAGCGGCCTATATTGCTAGCATCACACAAGGTATTGATGTAGCGATGGCCAATGGCTGCATTGCAATTGTCATCAATTCCGGAGGAAGATCAGAGAATTTATTGAAAGTCAAATTCCCGCATTTGCCTGATTTTGCATTTATACAATACGGCAATTGGATTGGAGATACTTTAGAAAAGTTAAAATCGGTTCCATTAGAGAAAGTAACCATTGGAATAATGATAGGAAAAGCGGCCAAACTTGCGCAAGGCGAACTTGATACCCACAGTGGAAAATCAACTTGGGACAAAGCATTCATACACCAAATGGCAAAAAACTGTGGGTACAGCGACGAAGAATGTTTACCCATTTTAGATTTGAATATGGCAAGGCGACTGACAGAAATTTTCGATTTTACCGAGAATGAGCCTTTCTTTCAATCCTTGCGACAACATTGTTATGATGTTTGTAAACAACACATTCCGCGTATTGCCTTGACGGTTCTTTTGATTGATGCGAATAATAATATTATATAGACTGTCGTTGGTCTCAGCATGAAGATTGAAATTTAAAATTTGACATTATTATTGTTATTGACATTGTTATTGAAATTTAGAAATTATAAAAAATATAAAATGATAGGATATCTATTTGCAGATTCACTTTTATTAGGCATACAGCATTCGTTTGAACCGGATCATATGGCGGCCGTCTCGGTGCTGGCATCTGAGCGAAAAGACAATAAAATTAGTTTAGGAAAGCTACTTTGGCGTTCCTCACAATGGGCAATGGGACATTCAGTAACCCTGTTGCTTTTTAGTGCGTTTGCATTAGTATTAAAATCAACTTTACCTTTGAATCTGTCTGCCTATGCCGAAATTGCCGTAGGTCCTGTGATGATTTGGTTGGGAATATCCGCTATTCGGCGCAATCATAAACTCAAAGAAATGATGGAAGCACACCGAATAATTGAGGCGCACGAACATATGATAAATGTCTTGCACATACATGGAAAACAAGGAGAGGAAATTGCCATGAATATACTGAGTCGTACCTTCTGGGTGGGAATGTTACATGGTTTAGCCGGTACTGGTGGAGCTTGCTCGATTGCACTGGTCATGGCATCAAAGGATACTTATACCGCAATCGGAATTATTGCTTTGCAAAGTATCGGAATTATTATTGCCATGACGACCTACAGCTGTGTTTTGGCATTTTCGGTTTCCCGATTTATTGAGCGAAACCAAGTTGCTTTCAAAATGATGAATGCCGTTGTTGGTATTTTTTCAATAGGAATTGGGATGCTTTGGATTTATAATGCACTAAACAAATAACTTCAACAAGTTCAGCTACCGAGAAACATCAAACAATATTACCAATCCTGTAACGGTGGTTGAGCTTGTCGAAGCTTAGCCTATTTATAATAAATAAAAATGAATAAACCTATTTTTCCTTTTACCGCCATTTGTGGGCAAGACGATTTTAAATTGGCTTTGCTTTTATGTATGATTGATCCATCGCTGGGTGGAGTTTTGGCCTTGGGTGATAAAGGAACGGGGAAAACCACTACCGTTCGGGCGCTACAAAGCTTGATGAAAAATATAGAGAGTGATTTCCCGTTTGTGAATTTGCCGATAGGTGCTACCGAAGATCGAGTTTTAGGTTCCGTTCACTTGGAAACTTTAATTAACGAAAAGAAACTGGAAGTTCAAAAAGGATTGCTATCCAAAGCGCATCAAGGTATTTTATACATCGATGAAATCAATCTGCTGAATGATTATTTGATGGATATTTTACTCGACGCTTCTTCAAGTGGTGGTTATTTTCTGGAACGTGATGCGATTTCGCAGTGGCTTGACAGCCGATTTTGTTTGGTGGGGACAATGAATCCCGAAGAAGGCGATTTGCGTCCACAGTTACTGGATCGTTTTGGACTGAGTATAACTATAAAAACGCCTACAGACAAGAAAATTCGTATGGAAATTGTGAATCGTCGATTGGATTTTGATATGGATTCGAATGCTTTTTGTCTTAAATTTAAAAATGAGGAAAACCAATTGTCTCAACAGATTGCATCTGCAAAAGAACAACTTCCTTTCATTTATGTTTCGGAAGAAATTAAGGAAAACATTGCAGACAAATGCATTGCGCACCAAGTAGAAGGCCTGCGAGCCGACATTTTACTGTTGAAAGCAAGTCGTGCTTATGCTGCTTTAGAAAATTGCTCCGAAGTAACAGAAGTGCATCTAGAGAAAGTTGCTCCTTTGGTATTGAACCATCGGGCAAAACATTTTCCAAAAAACAATGAGAATGACAATGGCAAAAGCAAAGAAAATGGGAATGTGAATGAGAATGAGAATACAGAAAATAGCGGGTTGAGTGATTATTTATTGCAAGCTACAACAACGGATCAGTTTTTAAAAATACAAATACCAGAGATTCAATCAAAAAAAGGATTGTTGTTTAAAAATCAATTGATTCAAAAAAACAATCAACATTCCTTTGGAGAAATCACAACGGGAATCGATGTTTTGTCTTCGGTAAAAGAATATCTAACCACCCAAAAATTTAAGGCTCATTATAAAAAAGCCGTTGCTCAGTCAAAAGTTCATTTAGTTTTCCTAATTGATTCGAGTAATTCTATGGTAAAAAATCAGCAAATTTCATTTATAAAAGGATTGATTTCGGAAACGCTTCTTAAATTTAAAAACAAAAAAATACTACTTTCGGCTGTGGCATTGCAGAACGGTACGGCAACTGTCATATTGAAGCTTACGCAAAATATAGAAAATTTTATAGCCGAAATACAACAGTTGCGCTCTGGTGGAAAAACGAATTTAAAAGCGGGTTTGTCTTTAGTACACCAACTTTTAAAATCGAAAACACCACAGGAAGTAACAGTATTCTATGTCTTGACCGATGGCAAAATAAATCAAGGCGAAACCGAGAATCCTTTTGCAGAAGCGGTTTCTTATTATAAAACCTATTTGAGAATACCCAAAAACACTACAATCATTGATACTGAAAAAGGTTTTGTAAAATTAGCTTTGGCAAAAAAATTAGCTGAAGAAATGAAAGTCAACTATCAATTAATTGCCTATTAAAATTTAAAACATTCAAATTATGAAAATATACACCAAAAAAGGAGATGCCGGAAAAACGGGATTATTTGGCGGAAGCCGCGTTTATAAAGACGATGTTCGTGTGAACTGCTACGGAACATTAGACGAAGTCAATTCTACCATTGGTTTGTTGCGTGCTAAGTTAGGGACAGAACACGAATGGCAACAAAACCTGCATAAAATTCAGAAGGATATGATGGATATGATGTCACATTTGGCCAGACCATCAGACTGTAAAAAGGTAAACCCAAATCCAAAACCCGAAGATGGAGCGGAATTCTGCGAGGCTTGGATTGACGAACTGGAAGCTGCCATGACAAGCAAATCGGATTACTTCTTGCTTCCTGGTGGGAATGAAATCTCGGCTTTATGTCATGTGGTGCGTACACAAATGCGTAGAGGCGAACGTTTATTGGTAAGTTTGATGAAAGAAGATGAAGTCGATGACTATATTCCTGCCTACATCAACAGGATGTCGGATCTTTTCTTTATTTTGGGTCGTGCCGAAATGGATAAAGCAGGTGTAGCCGAAGAAAAATGGCAGTTATTTTTGTATAAAAGAAAGAAACAACCTGAAGGAAATTAGTAAGCAGTTTTCAGTCTCAGTTTGCATTTGCGTAATAATCCAACTGAAAACTGAGACTGAAAACTAAAAACTTTACTCCGAATCAATAAGAAGCTGCTGCAATCTCTCCACCGTTTCGGGTTTGGGTTCTTTCCACATGCCTCGTTGAATGGCTTCCAGCATCCGTTCGGACATATCTTTCAGAGCCCACGGATTTACTTTTTCTATAAATTCTTTATTCTCGAGTTTAAATAAATATTCGGCTGTGATGCCTTCGTACATAAAATCGTCAATCATATCGGTCGTTGCATCGTAGGCGAAAAGGTAATCCATGGTTGCTGCCATTTCAAAAGCACCTTTATAACCATGTCTTTTTACTCCCTCAATCCATTTTGGGTTTACCACACGGGAGCGGTAGACTTTGAGCAATTCTTCTTTTAGCGTTTTTACCTTCGGGTTATCGGGGCGGGAATGATCTCCAAAATATACTTGGGGTTGCGTGCCACTCACGGTTTGTACAGCATTGGTCAAACCACCTTGAAACTGGTAATAATCATCGGAATCCAAAATATCATGTTCCCGATTGTCTTGATTATGCATCACAATTTGAATATCGGATAACCTTTGTTCAAAAACTTCGTGCGCCGACTCTCCTATTCTATCGCTACCATAGGCGTAACCACTCCATTGCATATATACACGAGCCAAATCTTCTTTAGTTTGCCAATTTTTCTCGTCAATTACGGCTTGTAATCCGGCACCATAAGCCCCTGGCTTCGACCCAAAAACACGAAACAAAGCTCTTTTATGGGCTTTATCATCGTTAATCCCTTTGGCTTTCCAATCGGATTTTTCTTTTAGAAAACGTTTTCTAATGGGGTTAACTTCTGGATCTTCATCTAACTGTGCCAAACGTTCTACCACTTTATTAAACAACGAAATTACATCTGGAAAAGCATCTCTAAAAAAACCCGAAATACGCAACATTACATCTACTCGAGGACGCTTTAGCATGAGCATAGAAATGATCTCAAAATCGGTTACTCTGCGATTAGCACCTTCCCAAACGGGTTTTACACCCATCAAGGCAAAAGCTTGCGCAATGTCATCGCCACCCGTTCGCATAGTAGAAGTTCCCCAAACCGAGAGCCCAACCGTCTCGGGATATTCTCCGTTTTCTTGCAAATAGCGTTCGATAATTAGGTTCGCACTTTTTACGCCCAAGGCATAAGCTGTTGGAGTTGGGATAGTACGCACATCTACCGAATAGAAATTTCTCCCAGTGGGCAACACATCTAGGCGCCCTCTTGTAGGTGCACCTGAGCTTCCCGAAGGAACATATTTACCATTCATCCCCGACAATAAATTGGCAATTTCATTGGTGGTTTGCTGTACTTTTGGATAAGTGTCTTTGGCTATAAAATCAAGAACGGCATCAAAATTTAGGTAACCCGTTTCTTTATTGTCTAATAAAAATTGGGATAAATAGACTCTTGAAATCAATTCGAGTTGTTCGACAGCATCTCCAATCGTTCGGCAATACACTTGCTGAATTTCTTTCTCGAAAGGGGTGGAATAATCACATTGCAGTGGATTAAAATTCAATTCCAAATCGAGTGCCAATGCGTGAGTAATTCCTTTTATCGCTCCCGATGGAACACGGTGCAAGGCAATTAGCAAATCAAGTAATTGATCGTTTTCTGGAGCTTGTCCAAAAATATGTAAGCCGTCTCGAATTTGTGCTTCTTTTAAATCGCACAAATAACCGTCTAATTTCACTAATAATTCGTCAATATCCTCTACCGAAGCCCGTAAATCGGTATCCAAATGCGCTTCTTGAACCAAACTCTTGATTTGCTTTTTTAATAATGTGGCTCTTTTTATATCCAAAGTAAAAGCCTCGTAATATTCGTCTATCAGATGCTCCAATTGTGTCAAAATACCATAATTTTCGGCACGGGTCATTGGCGGAATCAAATGATCCAAAATCACAGCTTGGTTGCGACGCTTGGCTTGAGTTCCTTCGCCCGGATCGTTGACAATAAAGGGATAAAAATGCGGAACGGCTTCCATCAACAACCTCGGATAACAGCTTTCTTTGCTCAATGCAACACTCTTTCCCGGCAACCATTCTAGGTTTCCGTGCTTGCCTACGTGAACAACAGCATCCGCTTGAAAAACATGATTAACCCAAAAATAATAGGCTAAATAATTGAAAGTAGGAGGTAAATCCGGCGAATGATAAATCGCTTTTTCGTCTTGATTATATCCTCGTGAAGGTTGAATACTCACAAAAACAGTTCCCAATAAAAAGCCTGCAATAGCAAATTTTCCATCGCTGTAAAATGGAGAATCCTCAGGTTTTCCCCATTGCTTTTCGAGTTGTTCTCTCAAATTGATAGAAATGGTATTATACTGTTTGTAAAAATCTTCAATTGACAAGGAAACTTGAAAAGGACGAAATTGGGTCGTATCTACATCATTGGTAATATAATGAGTAACCAATTCTATCAATTCTTGACTCGAATTGGGTATAAAACTTCCTAAATCATATCCATTATCTTGAAGCGCCTTGATGATATTAACCATACTTTCTGGTGTATCAAGCCCAACTCCATTGGCCAAACGACTATCTTTGTTGGGATAATTGGGCATTATCAAAGCGATATATTTTTCTGAATTCTTTTTGGTTTGCAATCGATGCCAACGCACGGCAAAATCAACTACAAAATCAACTCCTTCTTGGTGTGTCTCGTACTTTAAAATATCCGAATCGGTTAACGCATCCTTCCCCAATGCCACTTTAAAGGATACTGCAGTGGTAATAATTCGCCCGTCCAATTCGGGTAATGCGATATTGATAGCGACATCGGTAGGTGTTAATCCAAATAAATTGTCCTGCCAAATGGCTTTTGTACACGAAGCAAAAATGGCTTGAATAACAGGAATATTGAGTTTATAAAAAATAAAATCGGTCTCATTTTCCGTTAATGCTTTTATCGAAAAACTAGTTGTATTGATAATCGTACTTAACTGACGGTTGTTGCCTTGGGTAAGTAAGTCATACAACTCATCGGCTGTATTTTTGTCCCGAAGATTATTGACAAAAGCCATAATCGGGCGCGTATTTTTTTCCTTTAATCGTTCGTAAATAGCATAAACAGGCTCTAAATTATCTGCTAAATAGTGGGATTGATAGACTAAAATTACTGTATCAAAATCTACAGTAGATGCTTGTTCCTTAGATAAAATTCCGTTTTCTAAATCACACAAAAACAAATCGGGGATGCGTTTCGGAGGATTATAGACCAAATCTTTTCTGTCAAAAAAATGATGCAAAATAAAACATAATGCTTCTATCAAATTTTGCTTTCCGCCTGCGCAAAAGTATTTCCAAACCAAATCCGAAACCGATAAATCGACTGTTGAAAGATTCATCAACTCCACATCAGGTGCATCATAACCCGACAAGAAAAGTACTGGAATGTTTTTTTGCCTGCACTCTAATTCAATAGATTCTACCAAATAAGGATAATAACTAATTCCGCCCAACAATCTGCAAATAACCAGTTTTGCTTCGCCTATTACTTCTTCAATATATTTATCAATCGTTAATTCTTGTTTTAGATAGGTCAAATTTGCCATCCGAAGACTAGGTCCAGTAGCAGTACCAAGCGTCTGAATCAATTGTTTATACGCTTTATTCAGCGAATGAATTTCGGTATCGGCGGCGGATAAAAAAACAATATCTCCTTTGGATTGTTCGATGTGAAAAACGCCATCCTCGTTAGGATTCCAGCCTCCTGGAATGGTAGGTATTAAATGCATTTGTACAATTCTAATTAAAAAAAAATGGATAATCAACGCTAGTCGATTATCCATTCAAATATACCTTCTATTTGGTACTAATTCAATCTTTCGTTGATAATTTGTTGCAAATTTTTGTGTTCTAACTGGTCACCAATGATGACCAAACTCGTTTTTCTGGTTTCAGTATCTTTCCATTTACGGTCAAAATAACTTTCGAAACGGGTCGATACACCTTGTAAAACCATACGCATCGCTTTTTCGGGAACATTAATAAATCCCTTAATTCTATAAATCTCGTGTTCTTCGATAATTTGTTTCAGAGTTGCAACCAATGTTTCTGGAGTATGAACCGCAGTAATTTCTACAACAACAGAATCTATATGATCGTCGTGCTCGTGTTCATGACCATTGGCGTGATCCTCTTCATGGTGCGAATGACGGTTTGCTAAATCATTTTCGGCTTGAGCTCCAATTCCTAAAAGAATATCAGCCGCAATCAGCCCTTTATTAGCACTAACAATTTTTACATTCGATCTAATTTTATCAGCAATAATAGCTTGCACTTCTTCAAATTGTGATTCATTGAGTAAATCTTTTTTGGTCATAACGATTAAATCAGCACATGACAATTGGTCTTCAAACAATTCTTCGATTGGGGTTTCATGATCTAACGACTCATCTGCTTGACGTTGCGCTTCTACTCTAGCACGATCACAGATTTCTCCGGTTGCCTGACCCACTGCATCAACAACCGTAATCACGGCATCTACGGTAATTTGTGGTTTTAACTCTGGCCAGTTAAAGGCATGCAATAACGGTTTTGGTAAGGCAAGCCCCGAAGTTTCAATTATAATATGATCAATAGTATCTTTACGTTCCATCAATTGCAGCATAATAGGCAAAAATTCGTCTTGTACAGTACAGCAAACACAACCGTTACTCAACTCCATAATGTCTTCTTCATTCGTGCAGCACGACTTTAGCAATTCACCATCGATACCCATTTCGCCAAATTCATTTACAATGACTGCCAATCGTTTCCCATTATTGTTTTCTAGTAAATTACGAATAATTGTCGTCTTTCCCGATCCAAGGAAACCGGTAATAATAGTTACTGGAATTTTATTTGTCATAATTGTTTTTTTTATATTTTATTACTGGTTAAAAATAGTGTATCTATCAGAAAAATTCAAGGTTATTTAACTTTTTTTTTATTTGATTTATAAGAATCAAGGGTCGCAATAAATAATGATATTTTCCGTATTAGACCTAATTAGGCTGGATTATAAATTATGTAGAAATTCGCGAAAAATTATTCTATATTTAAAAGCCAGCAGTAAGTTTTAATAAGATGAACAATCATGATTAGAATATTTAGTATTAAAATCACACTATTCTAAAAAAAACTAAACCACTAATTGGACTTCGAGTACGCATATTTTATAAACTTTAAAAAATATTTTCAATTCTTACCACACTCTTTCCACTCTGCTTCTTACTCACCATGATCTGTACCGGAATCCTTTCAGTCATTTCTTGCACATGGGAGATGACACCCACTTTACGGCCTTGGTTGTGGAGTCTTTCCAAAGCATCCATAGCGATATTGAGCGTGGTGGGATCTAAAGAACCAAAACCTTCGTCAATAAACAAAGATTCCACTTTCATACGGCTGGATGACAAAGAGGCTAAACCCAATGCCAAGGCAAGCGATACTAGGAAAGATTCTCCGCCAGAAAGCGAATAAACTGTACGTACCTCATCGCCCATATCCTGATCTACTACCTGTAATCCAAGTGTAGCGGAAATACGTTCAATCTTGTATCTGCTGGTGAGTGCCTGTAGGTGAATGTTGGCATAGCCAAGCAACACATCAAG
>JAYVGE010000334.1:0-7371 GCA_043772515.1 Flavobacterium sp.
ACCTAATTATAATACAACCCAATCCCTCCTCTATCGAAAAGAGAAAACCTGAGGTGAGGAGAAAAAAGTCAGACTATATTGTAATTGCGTTTGGTATTACTATGACTGTCCGCAAAGCGTACGAATTCTATTCTTTTTGACACCGATTTGAAATAAGTTACGGACAGTCTATAAATTAAAAATCCCAATAGCATGTGCTATTGGGATTTTTGTTGTTTAGGTACCTTTAGTAAATGTTTAAAAATAAACCCTACAATTTATTTCGTTCTTTCTTCTTTTTCTTCGTATTATTTTTTGTAATCGATTTTGCCAACGTGCCTCATCACTCTTGTAATTTTTGTTTTCCTGTTGTTGATGTAGGAAGAAGAGCTCGTAGCTTTAAATTTTCTAGGATTTGGTAATATAGCGGCAATTCCTGCGGCTTGAATTGGCGTTAGACTAGAAGCATCTTTTCGGTACCAATGTTGTGTGGCGGCTTGTGCTCCGTAGATTCCATCTCCCATTTCGATACTGTTTAGATACACTTCCATGATGCGTTCTTTGCCCCAGATAAGTTCTATTAATACGGTAAAATAGGCTTCCAATCCTTTTCTTAAATAACTGCGTCCTTGCCATAAGAAAACATTTTTGGCAGTTTGCTGAGAGATGGTACTGCCTCCTTTTATTTTGCGTCCTCTTTCGTTGCTCTTATATGCTTTATGCATTGCCGAAAAATCAAATCCGTTATGAGTCAAGAAACTTCCGTCTTCACTGGCTATAACTGCTTTTTGCAAATTTACAGAGATGTTTTGGATAGGCTCCCAGTCATGATCAAAGTAATTTTCCTTGCCCGCATTTTTGTTTTCGATTCCTCGAATTACCATTAACGGGGTAAAAGGCACGGGAATAAATTTGAAGAGTACTACAAAAAAAAGAGACAATCCCAAAAACCATAAACAAGCTTTGAGTAGGAACCGTTTTATTTTGCCCATAAAGGAAGTTGAATCTTTTTTTGGAGTTATTTTTGTTTTTTTTGGAGTTATTTTCGTTGCCATTTTATATTAAATCTGCTAATTCTGTTCCTATTATACTTCCTATTGCCACGCCCATCCCTCCCAATCGTACGCCGCAATAAACGTTTTCTGAGAGTTGTGTCACAATCGGATTCTTGCTGTTTCCTATTCCCATAATACCACTCCATCGATGGGCAATTTCAAAATCATGATTAGGTAAAATTACTTCTTTTAATAATTGTTCCAATCGATTTTGTATTTTTTCTGTTTGTCCGAATTGGGTTGTGGATTCGGTTTCGAAATCGAGGTTTCTTCCGCCTCCTAATAAAATTCTATCGCCAATATTCCTAAAATAATAATATCCTTTGTCTAAATGAAAAGTGCCTTTTATATCCAAATTTAAGATCGGTTCTGTAATTAAAACCTGTGCTCGTGCTGGTTTTACCTGTCCATTTGTCAATTCCTTGGCAAATCCATTGGTGGCAAATAAAAGTTTTTGGGTTATAAAACTAAAATCTCCGATTGCCACCTCAACATCCTTTTCTTTTTCGATATAAGAAGTAACGGTTTGTTGATTAAGTATTAAAATATTTTCTGAAACGGCTTGTTTGAGCAAAGCCTGCATCATGTTTCCAGTATCGATTTGTGCTTCAAATGGGTTAAAAATTAGATGGTCGTGAATACTCTGGAAAGCAAAACGGTCTACTTCTTTGGCAAAAACATCGGTCTTAAAAAGAGGTTTAATGATTTCATTTACAAAAGACAGTTTGTTCAGGCATTCGGCATAGGTGTTTTCATCATCTTTAAAAAAAAGTTCATAGCCACCATAAGGTTTAAAATCGATTGTGTTATCCCCCAGTCGCTTTCTTAATAATTGCAGACCGTTCCAGCGTTTTTCGATGAGGTGAACAACCGTTTCTTCGGTTTCGTTTTTTAAGTCGTCTATAATTTCCGAAAGGCTACCGAAGCAAGCAAAACCAGCATTTTTGGTACTTGCACCTTGTGGGAGCATTCCTTTTTCTAAGACCAAAATGGTACTGTCTGGAAATCTTTCGCGCAAGCGTAAAGCAGTGTGCAATCCTACAATGCCACTACCTACGATAGTGTAATCGATATTGGTGAACCAATTTTTTAATTCCCAGTAGCTTAGTTCCATTTGATGCCATTTTATATAAAAACTATGTTGTTTTATTACTTATTGCCCTATGCCCTTTCGAAAAGAGAGATACAAAAAGTAAAAGAAAGCAGCCTAATTGTTTATTGTTTAAAAATTAAAATTAAATAAAAAAAATCACATTTCGAATCGATAGAACTGTTATTTTAGTGCAAACGCACTTTCTTGTAATTCTATCTAATTCTTTTCAAAATCCGTTTTTTTTCTGTGTCTTGGCTTTAGCCAATCCGTGTCATCCGCGTTCCATCGTCAAGGCTTTTCTTAGTTAGCAACTCTTTGTCAAAGTCCCAAACCCACTTTCTTCAAATCTGTGGCTACTATCATCGAAGTTGGGTATAAATCTAATTTTTTTCAATTCCTCTATCAAAAAACAAAAAAACCTGACAATTTTCATCATCAGGTTTTCTCTATTCTCTAGTTTCTTTATTCTAAAAAAAAACTAATCATTCAGCTTCAAAACGGCCATAAATGCTTCTTGAGGAATTTCGACATTCCCGACTAATCTCATACGTTTTTTACCTTTTTTCTGTTTCTCTAATAATTTACGTTTACGAGAAATATCTCCACCATAACATTTGGCGGTAACATCTTTTCGTAAGGCTTTTATGGTTTCACGAGAAATTACTTTTACTCCAATTGCGGCTTGAACAGGAATATCAAATTGTTGACGCGGAATTAATTCTCTCAATTTCTCACACATTTTTTTACCAATCGAGTAAGCGTTGTCAGCATGCATCAAAGAGGACAAAGCATCGACGATGGTAGCGTTCAACAAAATATCTACTTTTACCAAATTAGACGTCCGCATTCCGATTGGAGTATAATCAAAGGAAGCATAGCCTTTAGAAACAGTTTTCAAACGGTCATAAAAATCAAATACAATCTCTGCCAACGGCATGTCAAAGGTTAACTCTACCCGTTCTGTAGTCAAGTAGGTTTGGTTGGTAATCAAACCTCGTTTTTCGATACACAAACTCATTACATTGCCAACATAATCGGCTTTGGTAATAATCGTCGCTTTTATAAAAGGCTCTTCGACGTGGTCTAAACGAGAAGGTTCTGGTAAATCCGAAGGATTGTTTACGATAAGTGGCGTTTCGGGATTTTTCTTGGTATAAGCCAAATACGAAACATTGGGAACGGTAGTAATAACGGTCATGTTAAATTCGCGCTCCAATCGTTCTTGTATGATTTCCATGTGCAGCATTCCCAAAAATCCGCAACGAAAACCAAAGCCCAATGCTGCCGAACTTTCTGGCAAAAACACCAAGGAAGCATCATTTAGTTGTAATTTTTCCATAGAGTTTCTCAACTCTTCATAATCTTCGGTGTCTACAGGGTAAATCCCAGCAAAAACCATTGGTTTTACATCTTCAAAACCATGAATAATATTGGTTGTTGGCGTTTTTGCATCCGTCAACGTATCTCCTACTTTTACTTCTTTGGCTTCTTTTATTCCCGAAATCAGATACCCAACATCGCCTGCCGAAATCACTTGTTTGGGAACTTGGTTGAGTTTCAATGTCCCAATTTCGTCTGCAAAATATTCATTGCCTGTAGCCATGAACTTAATCTTTTGCCCTTTTTTGATCTGACCGTTTTTTACACGAAAAATAACTTCAATTCCACGAAACGGATTGTAGTGCGAGTCAAAAATTAATGCCTGTAATGGTTCTTCAACATTTCCTGATGGAGGCGGAATTCTTTCAATAATGGCTGCCAAAATATTTTCTACACCAAAACCAGTTTTACCCGAAGCATGAATAATATCTTCTAACTTACATCCTAATAAATCAACAATATCATCACTTACTTCCTCTGGATTGGCACTTGGTAAATCTACTTTGTTCAAAACCGGAATAATTTCCAAGTCGTTTTCTAGCGCCAAATACAAATTCGAAATCGTTTGTGCTTGTATGCTTTGTGCAGCATCTACAATCAAAAGCGCTCCTTCACAAGCCGCAATAGAACGGGAAACTTCGTAAGAGAAATCTACGTGACCCGGCGTATCAATCAAGTTCAAGATGTATTCTTGTCCTTTATACGTGTATTCCATTTGTATGGCGTGGCTTTTTATGGTAATCCCACGTTCACGCTCCAAGTCCATATTGTCAAGCAATTGCGCTTTTTCTTCCCGGGCAGTTACGGTTTGGGTAGCCCCCAATAATCGGTCTGCCAATGTGCTTTTTCCGTGGTCAATATGTGCAATAATGCAAAAATTCCTTATGTGTTTCATGTGTAATTTTTATTTGCTTTTTGGGACATGCAATGCTCCGCAAGTCATGTTCTAAATAATATCAAATTTATTTCCTGCTCAGTATGGGCGTGACCACAAGGGTCGGGCTATACGCTACAAGTCCTCGCAAAGTTCCGCTATCGCTACACTTTGCTGTGGGCTTTCCACTACTATCCCTCACGCAGATGCCGTAAAGCGACAATTAATCTGCAAATATAATTCAAAGTTAATCAGCGTCAAAGGGCAAGCAACTTAAAGTTGAATAATCCCGTCTATTGGTTCGAAAATTCTTAAACTCTTTGTCAAAGTCCCAACTCACTTTCTTTAAATTCGTGATAAAAACTAAATAATAAAATTCAGTAAGTCCTACTATTACATCAATTTCATTTTAAATTCCAAAGGAAAAGCAATCGCAAAATTAAGCCGCAATCCTTCGGGGCTGTACAATGTAGTGTCGTTTGTTTTTATGCTGTAGCCCCCAGAAATTTCAATCAAAGTAAATAGACTTATCCCTGCTTCTGGAGTGAGGTTTTTTGGCGAAAGCCCAATTCTGGCAAAGGGCAATAAACCACGAGACGATTTCATAAAATCGGTACTGCCAATATAAACGGTAGCACTGGCTTCTGGAGTAAGAATTGTTTTGTTATTATGTTTCTCTAAATAACCATAGATTCCTAAACTGATTGGTGTTTTTTTTAGTAGTTGTTTGACTCCAAGTTTGAATAAATTTCCGTCAAAGTAGGTGTAACCAGCCTCAACATAGGTACGCTCCCAAAAGGATTGTGATCGAGACAACAGGCTAAGGAATAAGAGGGGCAATAAAAAAAATAGTCTCATAAAAGTAGATTTGAATAACAAAGATACGACAGTTTTAAGTTGTGTTTTTTTTAGATAATTTGCATTTAATCTAAATGTTGTAATTTTGCATAAAATTTAAGGACGATGATTAAGATTGGCAACATTATATTACCCGAATTCCCCCTACTGTTAGCACCTATGGAAGATGTGAGCGACCCTCCATTCCGTAGATTGTGCAAACAGCATGGAGCCGATTTAATGTACTCCGAATTTATTTCTTCCGAAGGATTAATTCGTGATGCCATCAAAAGCCGAATGAAATTGGACATTTTCGATTACGAAAGACCCGTAGGAATTCAAATTTTTGGAGGAGACGAAGAAGCAATGGCGCTATCTTCAAAAATAGTTTCTACCGTAAATCCAGATTTAATAGACATCAATTTTGGTTGTCCTGTAAAGAAAGTCGTTTGCAAAGGCGCAGGTGCCGGAGTTCTAAAAGATGTCGATTTAATGATTCGCTTAACTCAAGCCGTTATCAATAGTACGCATTTGCCGGTTACCGTAAAAACCCGTTTGGGCTGGGACGACAATTCTATAAATATAGACGAAGTAGCCGAGCGTTTGCAAGACATTGGTGTTGCTGCTTTGAGCATCCACGCCAGAACCCGTGCCCAAATGTACAAAGGTCATTCCGACTGGTCGCATATTGCCCGTGTCAAAAACAACCCAAGAATCACCATGCCTATTTTTGGAAACGGCGATATTGATTCTCCCGAAAAAGCATTGCATTATAAAAACCAATACGGTATCGACGGTATCATGATTGGTCGTGCCGCCATTGGTTATCCTTGGATTTTTAACGAAATAAAACATTACTTTAAAACCGGCGAGTATTTAGCAAAACCCACCGTAGCCGATAGAGTAGAAGCAGTGAGAAATCACCTTACTTGGGCAATGGAATGGAAAGGCGAAAGACTCGGTATTGTTGAGACGAGACCACATTATACCAATTATTTCAAAGGAATTCATTCTTTTAAACCCTACAAACAAAAATTAGTGACGCTAGATCGTCCCGAAGAATTGTTTGCTCAATTGAATGAGATAGAACAAGCCTATGCTGGTTATGAGGTTGTTTAGAATAAAAAGTCCTAACCGGGGACACTGAAAAAGCCCTCCTAGAAAAAATGGAGACAAAAACTAGATAAAAAACGAAATAAATGCTCTAGGAATGGTTTAATTGAGCTTAAAAACGTTTAATTCATAAATAGAACAAAGAGAAAGGCTTAAACTGATTTAAAGTTTAAGCCTTTTTATGGGTCTCAAATATAGTTTAAAACTATGCACTTTAGTGCATTTCGCTTTTAGCTTCTAAAAATAATCAAACCCGAATTCCGCTAATTTTTACAAATTAATTCGTGATAATTAGTGGAATTCGTGTTGAATATTACGTTTTCAACCGTGCAGACTTTAAGTCTGCCAACCAAATCTATGGGCTTTCAGTCCATAGGGGTTTAGTTATAGGCAGTTTTTTAGTGCCCTCACCATCTTTTTTTGTTATACCTCTATCCGTTTCCACTTGCCTCTTTTGTAGAGAACAATACTTGCCAAAGTTATTGCGGTTTCGGCTATGGGTATCGCTATAAAAACACCTGTTGGTCCCATTTTGTAATATTTGGCTAATAGATAAGCCAACGGAATCTGAAAGAGCCAGAAGCCAAAAAAATTAATCATAGTTGGTGTCCAAGTATCTCCAGCGCCATTAAAGGTATTGATTAACACCATTCCTATTCCGTAAAAAACGTATCCCAAACACATCGTTTGCAATGCTTCAACGGCAATCTTTTGTACAGTAAGATCATTGGTAAAAAAGGAAATAAGGTAACGAGAAAAAACCAGTGTAACCAGTGTGATAATCATCATAAAAATTACATTGTATTTTGCAGTGGTAAAAACTGATTTTTCGGCACGCTCAATTTGTTTCGCACCTAAATTTTGCCCTACCAATGTGGCAGCTGCATTGCTCAATCCCCAAGCAGGAAGAATAAAAAACATCATGATCCGCAATGCTGTTTGATATCCCGCAGAGCCATGATCCCCACCTGTTGTGGCAACCAATTGCGCTAGAAAAATCCAACTGCAGGAAGCGATTACAAATTGCAATACGCCAGGAG
>JAYVGE010000335.1:0-7364 GCA_043772515.1 Flavobacterium sp.
TTTTGGGGCTTAGAAAAATATTTTTATAAGTGAGGACTTGTAGTGTACAGCGGGAATAGCTCCTAATCCCTTTTAGACCATTTGAAACCAATGCAAAAAATTACCATACTCATACATTGCGAAGACCAAAAAGCAATTATTGCCTCAGTGACCAATTATATCGCTTCGATTGACGGAAATATTATTTATCTGGACCAACATGTTGATGCCGACGAAAATGTGTTTTTCATGCGTTTGGAATGTGAATTCAGCACCCACAATTGGGATATTAACGTTATAAAAAACGACTTCAAAACTCGTTTGGGAACGCCATTCGAGATGACTTGGGCAATACATCCTCAGAACCAAAAACCAAAAATGGCGTTGTTTGTCTCTAAATATGATCACTGCTTATACGATATCTTGGGTCGCTATTGCGCTGGCGAATTACCGCTTGAAATTCCTTTGATAATAAGCAATCACGAGGATTTGAAGCCCATTGCCGAGCGTTTTGACATTCCGTTTTTTCATGTTCCTTTCACGAAAGACCATAAAGAAAAAGGCGAAAAATCGCAGATTGAATTATTGAAAAAATTTGATGTTGATTTTATTGTTTTGGCGCGTTATATGCAAATTATCACACCCAATTTGATTTCACTTTACAAAAATAAAATTATCAATATTCATCATTCCTTTTTACCAGCATTTCCAGGTGCTAAACCCTACCATTCGGCTTTTAAGCGTGGGGTAAAAATCATTGGTGCCACCAGTCATTATGTTACTGAAGGACTCGATGAAGGACCAATTATTGAACAAGATATTTCGAGAGTTTCCCATAGCCATTCGATAGAAGATTTTATCATGAAAGGGCGTGATCTGGAACGCATGGTTTTGGCAAGAGCCATCAAGTTACATGCCGAGCGAAAAACAATGGTGTATAATAATAAAACGGTTGTGTTTTCTTAGGAGACACAACCATTTTGTTATTATGTAATCGGAAAAACATTTATCGAATAGCCCCTTTCTGATTTAACAACTCAACATTAAAACTAACTTTTGCACTTAGGGCTTTGAAAACTTTCATAATTGTATCAAATCTTATGTTAGCTATAGAGTTCTCTATTTTTAAAATTTGAGGTTTTTTACCTAACTAACTTTCCTAAATTGTTTTTTTTGTGCTAAATTACTTTCTTTTAGAATTTGTTTAATTCGTTTTCAAAAGCATCTCTGTTTACTATTTTTCAAACAAATTTCTCTATTAGTACATGTTTAAAACTTCACTATTATCGGAGATTCAGCGAACTTCATTTTTACTCGTTCTTTTGCCCTTGCGAGGAGTTTCGAGGCACGAAACAAAGCAATCTCGTTAAAAAAAGTTCAATAGGCCCAGCTATTTAAAGCCAACGCTCCTACTCGCTAATCCTTTCCTCAAAGGATATCGCCTTGAAAAAGATCAAAATATCTTCATCAAATTTTGTACGCTTCATTTCAAAATCTTTACTAATACCAAACCCAATTATAATATAGTCTAACTTATTTATCCTCACTCCAACCCTCTCCAAAGGAGAGGGAGCTAATACTGGATTAATTTATAAACACTAATGCTATTATTACCAAAAATCCGAGGCTTAAATGGTATAGTATCCTTAAATGCCTTGTCGAAGATTTCTTTTTTTATTACAAGAATAGTCTCTAAAACATTTGATCCTTCTTTTTTTTACAATCTCGGATCTACAAAATCATTCACATACTGCATGGTCATTCCCAATGCATTTGCTACACCTTCTCCATAGGCAGGATCTGCCTTAAAGCAATTTCGAATGTGCCTTACTTGAATAAATTGCTGTGCATTTCCTATTTGAGCCGCTGTGTTTCTGAACAAAAATTGTTTTTTATCTGCTGTCATTAAACGGAATAATAACCCTGGTTGAGAATAATAATCGCTGTCGTCTTCTCTAAAATTGTAGGCATACGCATCGCCATGAATAGCCAATGGTGGTTCTTTGAATTCTGGTTGCTCATTCCACTCACCAAAACTATTGGGTTCATAATGTTTTCTTGCGCCATAATTGCCATCTACACGCATAGCACCATCTCTATGAAAACTATTAAAAGGGCATTTTGAAGCATTTACAGGAATCTGATAATTATTTACACCTAAACGATAGCGTTGCGCATCACCATAGGAAAAAAGACGCCCTTGTAACATTTTATCAGGAGAAAAACCAATTCCTGGGACAATGTTTGCTGGATTAAAGGCGGACTGCTCTACTTCGGCAAAATAATTTTCTGGATTTCTATTTAATTCAAACTCTCCAACTGGAATAAGTGGAAAATCACCTTTTAACCAAACTTTTGTCAAATCGAAAGGGTGGTAGTGATAATTATTTGCTTCTTCTTCGGTCATTATTTGCACAAACATTTTCCATTTTGGAAAATCCCCTTTTTCGATTGCATCAAATAAATCACGCTGATTGCTTTCTCTATCTATTCCAACCAGTTTTGATGCTTCTTCATCAGAAAGATTCTCTATTCCTTGTTGTGTTTTAAAATGAAATTTGACCCAATATCTTTCATTTTTTGCGTTAATAAAACTAAAGGTATGACTTCCAAATCCGTGCATTTGACGGTACGATTTTGGAATGCCTCGATCACTCATCACAATGGTAACTTGATGCAATGCTTCGGGAAGTAATGTCCAAAAATCCCAATTATTATCGGCACTGCGCAAATTAGTTTTGGGATCCCGTTTTACTGCATGATTCAGATCAGGAAACTTCATAGGATCCCGAAAGAAGAATACTGGAGTGTTATTTCCTACTAAATCCCAATTTCCTTGATCTGTATAAAATTTCATTGCAAAACCACGAATGTCTCTTTCTGCATCTGCGGCTCCTCTTTCGCCAGCAACCGTAGAAAAACGTACAAACATTTCTGTTTTTTTTCCAATTTCCGAAAAAATGGCAGCTTTTGTATAGTACGAAATATCATCGGTCACCGTAAAGGTACCATACGCACCAGAACCTTTAGCATGCATTCTCCGCTCTGGTATTACCTCCCGATCAAAATGCGCCATTTTTTCTAAAAACCAAAAATCCTGCAATAAAACGGGACCACGTGGTCCAGCAGTCATGATATTTTGGTTATCTGGAACTGGTGTTCCTGTTGTTGTTGTAAGTTTCTTTCCTGATTCCATACTGTTGATTTTTAATGTTTTATCAAATGTAAAGAATTAATCATGTAATTTAGAATAAATAAAATCGATTGTTTTTATATTTTGATAATTAAAAACTATTAACATGTACTAATCTATTTATCTAACTTTGAAAAAAAATACACTATGAGAAAAACAATATTGATCCTGCTTATTGCACCTTTAATTACTACCGCTCAATTCAAGGATATTCTAAAAAAGACAACAGATAAAATTGCTACAGTCTCAAAAACAAATGGTGGTTTAGATATTAGTGCAGGACTAAAAGAAGCATTAAACAAAGGAATTACAGAACAAGTCTCTAAATTGACAGCGACCGATGGGTTTTACAGGAACGAAGCAGTCAAAATTTTAATGCCAGAAGAATTGGCAAAAGTAGACAAAACGCTACGAAGAATGGGGCTATCTAATTTGGCAGATGAGGGAATAAAAGCACTCAATCGAGCTGCCGAAGACGCTGTAAAAGAAGCTACTCCTATATTTGTTTCGGCTATAAAAAACATTACAATCACAGATGCTAAAAGCATTTTATTGGGAAATGAAAATGCGGCGACCACCTATTTACAAACAACTACTACAACTGCCTTGTATTCTAAATTTAGCCCCGTTGTACAACAATCTATTGGAAAAGTAGGTGCCGATGTAATTTGGAACTCCATCATAAAAAAGTACAATACTCTTCCATTGGTTTCAAAAGTAAATCCAGACATTACAGATTATGTAACCAATAAAGCCCTCGATGGTGTGTTTAAAATGATTACCGTTGAAGAAAAAAGCATTCGAACCAATTTGAACGCACGAACTTCGGATGTTTTGAAAAAAGTTTTTGCCTTGCAGGATAAAAAATAGTGTTTTGTATTCGATTAAGCATCGAAAATCGTATTGAGTAGTAGTAAAGAGTACAAAAAAACGCAATATGTTAAAATAAAACCGAGAATCTTAACTTATTTACAAAAACTAATAACAAATTCTTAACAACAAAACATTGGCTTTATACCGACCTTTGCAGAGTAATAAACTGGTTATTTATTACTTTTGGTTTTGGTTAGTTAAAAAAATGCCGGCATCCTTAATTGGACACCGGCATTTTTTATTTTGTAGTATTTATAAAAGAGATAACCGCCGAGTTGAAAATATTGGGTTGTTCTACATTTACGACATGTCCGCAGTTTTCTATTATAAATAATTTTGATGATTTATAATGGCTTTCTACTACCTTTTGAACCGAAGGCAGAAACATATAATCGGATTCACCCATTACATAAAGTGTCGGTATGTTGAGTTCTACTTGACGAAACCATTTTAGAACCGGATTGATCTCGGCAGTCAATTTAAACCATTTTATAAATTCTTTTTGATATAACTTTTTGGCCTCATTGATAAACAAAATACGAGATTGCTTGTTGCTCTCTTTGGGCATAATAACAAACGCAAAGAATTTGTACAAAACCAAATAAGGTAATACATATTTAAACATATTTCCTAAGCGCATGAGTATCTGAGAACGGAAATTCATTTTAAGGATAGCGCCTCCAAGAATCATACTTTGCACTCTTGACGGATGTGTTTCTGCCAATTGTCGAATCAAAATAGTACCCAAAGAAATCCCTACAAAATGAGATTTTTGAATTTTAAGATAATCAATCACTTCCAAAATATCTTCGGCAAGTGCCGAAAACGTATATTTTTGCTTGAAAGCCGACTTCAAAGAACTTTTTGATGCTCCGTGACCACGCAAATCTAACAACAACACATTATAATGCTTTTGAAAATCTCTAATTTGCTTAAACCAAATAGAGGAACTCCCACCAGCACCATGCACAAATGTGACCCATTGCTCGCTGTTTTCGTTCTTATATATTGTGTAATTAATCACTTAGTTTTTTTTCTGTAAAAATATACATTTATATCTAATATACAATCTTAAGAAAAAAGAGCGCTTCATAAATTACATCACTTATTTCTTTAGGTTTTACCAAGAATTGTGTGGGTTGTTTTTATTTCGCCACGAATTAATGTATTTAAATTTCAAATAATTCGTGTAATACTATCTAACTGTTTTTTCTCGGTTAACCACTTTTCTCAAAGTCCCAAACCATTTTTTTCAAATTCGTGGTAGATTTTTTTATTCGATGCCTGAACCTATCGAAAACCCGAATAAAAAAAGGTTGTTCATAGAATTTAGCCATGTGTATTAATCTTATTCGAGTTACTTACTAAAACACCAATATTGGGTTTGGTGGATTGACGTAATTAACCAGAAAGGAATATTTGTATTTCAAAAAGTAAAAACACACCCCTAACCCCTCTCAAGAGGGGAATTCGTGTCTGCTAACATTTAAATTTTAGTTGTTTATTAAATAAATAAAGGCTATACTAAAATTTTAATGGTAAATTAAAAGAGATGTCGATTCCCTCTTCTGAATGAAAGCGTAATTTTAAATATAATCTTCTTTTTGGCTTCATAAATTTGCTAAATTCATTCCTTGTAAGTGATATGAAAACATGAAAAATCTTTTTTACCATTAAATTTTACCAAAGCCTAAATAAATAAGTTGAAAGTTTGTTTTCAAAGGTATAAACAATCGAATTAAGAAAAATACTATTAAAGTGAATTAATAAATTCTAAAAGCTCACTTCGTTCAGTTGCAGTCAATTTTTTGAATTTATCCTTAGCTGATTTAGCTTCTCCACCATGCCATAAAATCGCTTCGGTAACGTTTTTGGCTCTACCGTCGTGCATTAAATTAGTATGATTATTGACCGTTTCGATTAATCCAATTCCCCATAAGGGTTGCGTTCTCCATTCAGTTCCTGTAGCTTTAAAATCCGGGGTGTTATCTGCCAGATCTGCGCCCATATCGTGCAGCAACAAATCGGTGTAGGGACGAATCGTTTGGTTTCTCAAAGCGGTAATAGTATGATTATTTCCTGTTTGTATTTTTGGAATATGACAATTGGCACAACCTATCGTTTCAAATGTTTTCTTTCCCTTAAGTACATTTTGCTCTGCATAATTTCTTCTTGCAGGAACCGCTAGCGTACTAGAATACAACACTACACGATCAAAGTTCAAATCCGATATCTCTGGAGTACCTCCATTTGCAATAGCGGTAAGATCTACGCCAAAGGGGGCATTCTCATTTGAAAACATACTGGTCGTAATTCCCATATCTCCCAAAAAAGCTGCCGCTACTTGCTGGCGTATGTTGGGCTGATTGGCTTTCCAACCAAAACGTCCTATCTTTTTTGAATTGGTTCTTACGTCATGAACATAATTTATTTTTCCTGAAACACCGTCTTTATTGGTGTCATTTTCATCTGCAAAACCAAGTAACGTACTTTCTGGAATAGCCTCTAACAATCCCATTCCTATCATCTGATTGGCAACTCTTGGAGAAATTTGAAGATTACTGGCTAATGGTCCAAATCCCAAAGTATTAATTTGATAAGACGGTTTTTGCAAAACAACAGTAGTTCCATCTGCGAAAATCTCAGTTATGGATTGGTAAACAATAGAAATTTTACCCTCAATAGTTTGACCAAGAACGGCACCGTCTTGTAATTGTCCGCCGTAAATAGGATCAGGAAGATTCCCTCCGTTACCGTCAATACCTGCAATACTCAATCGTAATAACAAACCATGACCTGTTTCTCCAGCTACCAAAGGCGCTCTTCCTCGACCGTCTTTAAAGTGACAACTCGAACAGGAAATAGCATTAAAAAAAGGTCCTATGCCATCTCGAGCTGTTGTAGAAGCAGGAGCTACTACCCAATTTTGTCTAAAAAAGGAATTGCCAACACCAAAATCTAATTGTTCATCGATTGATAGATTGGGCGCAAAGAAACCAAAAGCTTCTTCCGATTTATTGAATACTGTAGTTTCTCCTCCCGAATATTGTTCGCCTTCCTTTTCGACAGGCAAAGGGATGTATTCTTCCTTTTCATTTTTAGTGCAACTCAAAAAGAGTACACCAACCAAAACAATTAATGCTTTTTTATAATTTTTCATTTTTAAACAGAAAAAAGTGTCCTCGTAATGAGAACACTTTAGTTATACTTTATTTTAAATCTTTTTAACTATCTAAATTAACACCTATTTTTGCAGCACCGAGTTTTAAATTTGCTCCGAAGATTTTTAATTCTTTAGCTGCCTCCATTACTTTCTTGC
>JAYVGE010000336.1:0-3026 GCA_043772515.1 Flavobacterium sp.
GGTAATGATTGCCAATAGATGCCAAACAAGCAGCCCCGCAATCCTTGATGTCATGTTGTTTTATTTTTATTGATGCCATTTTCTGAATTGGTTTCAGAAAATACGATTTGATTTTGTAGTATTAAAGAGTGCTTAAAAGCTGTTGTATGGCTTCAGGATTTCTTCTTTCGTCAATAACAAATTGTACGATTAAATCATTATCCTTTTATGTCAAATCCAACAAAAATATGGTTGTGGGTAAAATAAAATAATTTTTTATCGGATGTTTTTTTTGGTATAATACTGCATAATATCTAACATATCCAATGAAGAATCAGTTAGCCAAATTACTTTTCGTTTAGCCATTCTTCGACTTTTTTGTCCATTTCCTCTTGCGTTAGAAAATCGCCATCTTCAAATTGTTTTCTTGATTTGGCTAGTCTTTCTAATTGATAATCCGAAAGTTGATAAACACCATCTTTATCCACATATCTATTTATGGTTTTAGGTGCTTTTTAAATTTTATTTTCAACAGCTTTATTGTGTGATGCAATTGTTTTCATAACAATAGGATTTATTTCTACAAATTTACATAGTATTTTCTATTTATTTAATTTTAAGTTATTTTTTTGTAATATCACTTCCAAAAAAGCAGTTCATGTTTAGTTGTCTGGAATCCTCTTTTCAGAGGATGTTTTTTCTTCATAGCTGTTTCAACTGAAAACTGCGACTGAAACCTTTTTTCACTGACCACTGACCACTTTCTTCGGGTTCAACCAATCATCCATCTTATCAAATAATAAATCAAACAGACTTCTTCTGGCAATAATATACCGTGTCGTGAGTGTCATTCCTTTGGTAACTTGGGTTTTATAGCCCGATTGCAATTGCATTGCGGTAGAATTTAAAGCGCATCTTACTTTAAAAAAAGTCTGGTTCTCCTGAATGGTAATATTCCTGTCGATATCAATTACTTTGCCTTCGAGTAATCCCCACTGATTGTAGTTGAAAGCATCGATTTGAAATTTTACTTTTTGATTTTTCTTTATCAGACCAATATCATTGGGCGAAACGGTACTTTCTACAATAAGCTCATCCGTTGCCGAAATCGTGGCGATAGGTTGCGAAGCAGACACAAAGGACCCTACTTGCAATCCCGAAAAGCTTTCGACTGTGCCCGAAATTGGCGCTAGAACCACATAATTATTGGCTTCTGCATTTAGCTTCAAGATACTCCCTCCTATATTCTTTACTCTTTCTTCTAATTCTCTCCTCTGGTTCTCCCAAGTGGCTTTTTGTTGGCTTACATAACTTAGCAGTGCTTCGTTGGTAAAACGCAATTCGTACAAATGTTTTTCAAATTCTACTTTGGCAATAATATCTTTGTCAAACAATCCTTTGTTGCGATTGTAGTTCATTTGCGCTTGCGCCACTTTGCTTTGTAGCTCGTTTTTGCGGGCTTCAAATTTGAAGAAGTCTTCTCTTGCCGAGGCCGTTTTTAAGTTATTGACCTTGCCCCGCAGTAGATTGGCAACATCGCTAAGCAACGCCTCAACCGAAACCGACAAGGTATCTTGTGTGTTTTTATCTGCCTCTAGACTCTGCCTAGAGATTTTTATAAGTGTATCACCTTTGCTTACAACAGCATTATTCTTGAGTGCCACCCACGTAACCCGACCACTCACGATGGTAGCAACAGGCACATTATCGGTCTGACTGCGAATAATACCACGACTCTGACTGCTAATGTCTAGCTTAATTATTGGCAACAATACTATAAATATAATTATACCTAAAACAAGTACCAAGTAGATAGAAAAACTCTTGGTTTTGTTTTTAGAGATGAGATTTTCAAGGGTATTTATGGGGTCTTGGGAGAAGGTCAAAATAATTATCTGTTTTTTGAGTTTTGAATAGAATCATGAAATCCCTCTGCAAAATCATTTACAGCATCATGTATTATATTATCAGAATTGAAAATGTAGATAATAAGGAAGAGAACCATAAATGCTAACGATGAGTAAGTAATCTTTTGTTTGTTAATTTTCATTGCTGCATAATTTATTTAAACGCATTGCTTTTTTGCGAAAAAGACATAGGAAAATAATAAAAATTCCTAAATGATGTGGCTTTTCTGTGGTTATATAAGACCATAGTATTATAGAAAGCAACAAAAATTTCATAAAATATAATGTTTTATACATGAGATAATATAGTGAAGACAGAATTAATAATAGCATGCAACAAAAATCCCCAAATAAATCCTTGTTTTAAACGTAAATTAGACATAAAATACCCCATTGACATATATGGCAATACATAAAAGGGATAAAAAAAAGACAATTGCCAATACATCTGTCCCACTATGCTTATATTTATTAGATGAACTAATCCAAAAGCAATTATTGAGAACCAAATGATATATTTCCTATGCTTTTTTAACTTTTCGATATGGTTATTGTTAATCAAATTGTAACATAAAACACCTATCAAAACTAATAATATAACCTTAAAGTAAGAAAGTATATTTGTAAAATCAAACGATTCTATTTTGCCTCCTAATAGTGCATAACATAGCAAAATGATGAAAACTGATATGTTAAATTTGTTGAATTTTAAGGCTAATCTAAATAAAATTTCCTCTACAAAAGGACCTATTATAGCAACATAATATGCATTTCGTTTGTTTATTACTTTGGTCGATTTGCTAAATAACTCTCTTATCGACTCATAATGCAAAAAATTAACAATAAAATAATCAATTCCTACAATAATAGCAACTGAAAAAATTATACATAAATAACTCAAGCCCAACGATAAAAATAAATTCTTTGTTTTTAAATATATATTATTATCAACAGGATTTTCGTCAAGAATATTAAAAAAAATATTTGCCATTACTTATATTAAAAAAAGAGACTGTTTTATAAGAAAACGGTCTCTTATTGA
Source organism: Flavobacterium sp. (assembly GCA_043772515.1). Taxonomy (GTDB): domain Bacteria; phylum Bacteroidota; class Bacteroidia; order Flavobacteriales; family Flavobacteriaceae; genus Flavobacterium. The sequence continues at coordinate 2,929 of JAYVGE010000336.1, forward strand.
ACTTTTCACTTTTATAAACAAGCCAATATACAGCACGCAACTATAAAAATTTTAGCAGCGTAATGTCCCGCATCATAGGCCGCCCCTTGATGACCTCC
>JAYVGE010000337.1:0-7344 GCA_043772515.1 Flavobacterium sp.
TAAAAAATATTTTATGCACGGTACAGCCCATTATTTGGGGCTTGATGTTCACGATGTAGGACTTTATTCCCGTCCATTTGAAAAAGGAATGGTACTAACTTGTGAACCTGGTATTTATATTCCAGAAGAAGGAATAGGGTGTCGTTTAGAGAATGATTTTCTACTTACTGAGGATGGAAATATCAATTTATCCGAAGATTTACCAATAGAAATGGAGGAAATAGAACGTTTAATGAGAAACTAAAAAATGTAACGGTTTGTTAATTTTTAAGACTAAAAAAGTACATCGTTGAGAATGAGTAACCGAACCATTTGAAAATTAGAACAAGGAACGATACCGATTTTAAAATTTTAAAAAGGAGTCAGTCACAAATAGCATCAATTGTAAGTTTTTTTTAAAAATTAGCAATAATTTGGTGTAATTCTATCTAGCTCTTTTTAGACGGTTGTTATCAAAAAATATAATTGTACGTAGTATATCAAAAAAAATTAAAGAATCCGAAGGACTGTTTTTTCAGCGTTTCGCTCTAGTAAAACCGAAGGACAAATGCTTTTTAACTATTTCTCAAAGATTCGCAGAGAATTCATTTAATTTGTGAATCTCTGTGTCTTTCTTTGTGAATCTCTGTGTCTTTCTTTGTGAATCTTTGTGTTCTATTGACAAGGCTTTCGTTAGTTGGTAAATCTTTGTCAATGTCCCAAGCCACTTTCTTTAAATTCGTGGCTAGAATTTTCTTTGGTATTATTTACGGATTGTCATATTACATTATTAACCAAGACATATAAACACTATGAAAAATATTTTTTTTGTTTTTTATCTTTTTGTTCAAACGATGTTTGCACAAAACACCATCGATATCAACAGATTAAACTGGTTGCCAGAATCCCATTCTTTTTGGGTAAATGAACAAGATAATATTACAATTTATGATGCTAAAAAATTAAAGGAGAGCAAAAAAGTTTTAACGAAAGATCAAATGAAAGCTTCTGGTTTTCAGGGAGAAATTGAAAATATTGTTTGGAATTCCACAAAGAATAAAGTTTTAATTTACACCAACTCCAAAAAAGTTTGGCGCGGAAATACCAAAGGAGATTATTGGTGTTTTGATCTCGCAACGGGCAAAGGCTATCCATTAGGCAAGGGCTTAGATACTGCTTCGCTGATGTTTGCCAAGTTTTCTAATGACAATGTGAATGTTGCCTATGTTTCTAAACATAATATTTATTTAGAAAATTTAGAAACACATAGAATTAAACAATTAACCAAGGACGGGACCGCCAAAATAATTAACGGAACTTTTGATTGGGTTTATGAGGAAGAATTGGCCTGTAGGGACGGTTTTCGATGGAGTCCAGACGGAAGCAGTATTGCCTTTTGGCGTGTTGATGCTACAGATACAAAGTACCACTTGATGATCAATAATACGGATTCATTGTACTCTTATGTCGTGCCCGTAGAGTATCCAAAAGCGGGAGAAAAACCATCTTCTGTAAAAATTGGGGTTATGAATATAGCTTCTGAGGAAACAAATTGGCTAGCAATTCCGGGAGAAGCCAATAATAATTATTTGCCAAGAATGGAATGGATTGGGAAAAATGAATTAATGGTCGTGCAATTAAATAGACATCAAAATGAAGCGAATATCTACAGCTGTAATTCAAATTCTGGTAAGGCATCTTTAATTTACCAAGAAAAATCAAAGGCTTGGATAGATATTTTTGACACTTCATCAGGTCTTTATGATGGATTTTCTTGTACTCTGGTAGATAATGAAAAATCTTTCCTTTGGAACTCGGATGCAGATGGTTGGATGCACACCTATAAAATAAGTATGGATGGTAAAAAGAAAGAGCTAATTACCAAAGAAAATTTCGACGCATATTTTTTAGCCTATAATAAAGAAACAAGAACCGTTTATTCTGCTTCGAGCCCAACGGATGCGACACAACGGTATTTGTATGAAACCAATTTAGATACAAAAAAAACAAAGCGTACCACTCCAATTGAATTTGATGGGACCAATGAATATGCTTTTTCTCCAGACGGTACTTTTGCAAAACATACCAATTCGAATATTAACCGCTATTGGAATACGCGTTTGGTTGCTTTAAATAACCATAAAAAAGTATATCCTTTAGTTAAAGATATTTTTACTAAACCTGAAAGAGATTATTCGTTAGAAAAAATAAAAGTTAAAACGATAGATGGAGTTGATATGGATGGTATAATGGCAAAACCACTTGATTTTGATGCCTCTAAAAAGTACCCATTATTCTTTTATGTATATGGAGAACCAATGTCTTCAGTTGCTAATGATGTACCCTATTTTAACCATTTTATTGCAAATTTAATACCTAAAGGCTATATTGGAATTGCATTAGATAATCGAGGGACTCCAGTATTCAAAGGTACATATTGGAGAAAATGTATTTACAAAAATATAGGAATAATAAACACGAGAGACCAAGCCATGGCTGCCAAAGAAATTCTAAAATGGAGTTTTATTGATGCTAATCGTGTTGCAGTTCACGGTTGGAGTGGCGGTGGCGCAGTAACTTTAAATTTATTATTTCAGTACCCAGAAATTTATAAAACAGGAATTGCGATTGCCGCAGTTACAGACCAGCATTTTTATGATAACATTTATACGGAACGTTACATGGGCTTGCCTGCCGAAAACGAAGCTGCATATATTCAGGCATCGCCAATTACCTATGCCAAAAATCTAAAGGGAAATCTATTGTACATTCATGGTACAGGGGATGACAATGTGCATTATAAAAATGCCGAAATCTTGATAAATGAATTGGTTAAACAGCATAAAATGTTTGATTTAATGGTATATCCTAATCGGACTCATAGTATTAACGAGGGAGTGGGAACAAGTTTGCATTTGGTCAATACATTCGCAAAATTTGTAGACAAATATTGCCCAGCTGGGGCAAAATGATTTTCATGTTCGATAGGTTTTGTTTGTGTTATTTAATTAAAATAGCTAAAAAGTTATATGAAAACTAAATAATGTGTTAAAATGATAATATAATATCACTTAACGGTAAGATAGCATAAATATAATATTTTGGTTAAAGTTAGATTTGAAAAATATTTGGGAGCGACAAATTAGAGGACGATCTAAAGCTAAAGCATTCTAAATCTCAAGAGTATAATTCCTAAATAACGAACCAAAACCAACAAAAAAAATTAACTATGAAAACAATTTTACTACGAGTAGTATTACTTTGTCTCTTTCTGAATTTTCAGAAAGTTGTGGCACAAGATTTAATCGGACCCTCACACAGTTGTCGGACAAAAGAAGTCAATGACTTGCAATTGAAGAGAAATCCGAAATCGCTAAAAGAGCGTGATGCATTTAACTTTTTTAGTAAGGAGTATGCAAAAAAAATGAAAACAAAAAAAGTAGCAACGACTACTTATATTATTCCAGTAGTTTTTCACGTGTACGGAACATCGTTTAACGGAAAAACCATCACAGAAGAAAAAATTAAGACTGCATTAATGCATCTTAATGAGGATTTTCAAGGTTTAAATGATGACTTCAATTCGGTAGAACCTTTCTTTCAGGCTAGAAGAGCAACTTTGAATATTGAGTTTAGGCTAGCTCAAAAAGATCCTAATGGTGGCTGTACTACAGGAGTTGTTTTTGAAGGTAAAAAAAGCGGCTATGGCGGTACCTCAGGAAATATTGAAAGTCAAATTGCAACAGACGCTTGGGATAACTATAAATACATGAATATATACATTCAAAATGATTTGTATGCAGATGGGGACACCAATAATTCGGGAGTTTGTTGGTATCCAAATACGGATATGTCAGATAATAATTTGGCTAGATGTGTCTACAATGGAGCTTATCTTGGTGAGAACACCAACAAAGAATTTGCCTCTGTATTGACCCACGAGTTTGGACATTTCTTAAACCTGATACACACCTTTGATGGAGGTTGTGCAGGGACAGATGAGGTAGATGACACTCCAATTGAGGATGGAAAACATTCTTTAGGATGTACGCCAGGGACGAACTGTACGGGAGATAAAGTAAATATAGAGAATTATATGGGATACAATGCCGCACAAGGATGTAGCAAGATGTATACACAAGGACAAGTTATCAGAATGCTTGCGGCTTTGCAACACCCTGCCAGAAAAACGCTATGGTCTGCTCAAAATATTATCGCTACTGGTGTAGATGTTACAGGGAGTAGTTTGACTGCAACTACCACCATTTTTAAAGAAGATGTCGCTAATAATGGAACCATTTCGGGTAGTTCTATAATTGTATTGAATGGTGCTACTTTTGCTAAATCTACTGGAACACTAACTTCTGGAACTGATTTTACCGCCAATTTACCTGCGGGATTGACGGCAACTATTACCCTAAAAAGTAATACGCAAGCAACGCTAACGATAAGTGGTGTAGCAACGAATCATGGAGCAAGCAATAATACTTCAGGAGGAATTACATTGTTGAGTCCTGCAGTCACTGGCGGGCTAAGTAGTATGCTTTGTGATGGGCTGTATTGGAATTTTAAATTCAAAGATACTTACGGTATTTTCTTTGTAGATATTGATGATAAGACAGTTTCGAGTACTGCAACTTGGAAAAATGTTAATTTAGAAATAGGCGATGACAAATTATATGGGGCATGGCAATATGCGGCCAATCATTTAAAGTTTGAAACTTATGGAAAAAGATTGGTTACCAATACAGGAACAAACAATATTTCGCCACTTGGTTTTAATACGGCAATTAATGCAAGTAGCAATTTTACAGCTCCAGGGGCTTATCCAAACCAATTGGATATTAGAACTCCGACTTATACGACTTGGGACGGAAAAATGAATTACTTTGGTTTCGAATATTCTATTGATGGCGAAAAATGCTACGGATGGTTCAAGGCAGTAGTTGCTGCGAATGGTTCAGGATATAGCATTACCGAATATGCGTACAATACACAACCTGGAGCAATAATTTATACTGGAATGACCGATAAAGTTGCTTTGAGTGTGTCGCAAGTCATTCTTTCGGAAGCATTGGTCAATGACGGAAGCATTACTTCAAAATCGTCTTTTAAACTAACAACCAATAATGGAACTTTTGTTAAAAACACGGGAGAATTAACCCTCGGAACAGAGTATGCCATTACTGGGGTTCCCGCAGGTTTAGTGGCTAAATTAAATGTTGTGAGTAATACAGAAGTGCAACTTGTTTTTACAGGTAACGCAACAAACCATTTGAAAGGGAATGATGCAGAAGTAGTTGTTACGCTCTTAAATCCTGCTATAACAGGTGGAGTTGCGGCTTTATCAACTAATATTGTTGCTATTAAAATTAATTTTAGAGATCCTTATGGCATTGTGCATGTAAAAGACGTTAATTTATCTGTTGATGCTGCCAATACTTGGAATTTTTTCAGAATTACGGCCGATGCTGAGAACCAAGATTATGGTCTCTTTGTAGACAAAGGAGACTTAAAATTAGAGACCTATACAAAATCTATTGTTTGCGAAGGCGTTACAAGAAATATTACCTTGATTGGAGCAAACCAACCTATAGGTGCTAGCAATAACTATGTAGCAGGAGGAGAATATCCAAATGAGCACGTCTTAAGAGACGCCAACCACAAAATTTGGGATGGAAAAACAGGGTATATCGGCTTCAAATATAATACTGCAGGAGATGTTTGTTATGGTTGGTTCAAAGTAAAAATAAATGCCAAAGGGACTGGATATACACTCCTAGAATATGCATACAATACACAACCTAACGGTGTTATTATGACCGAAGACATTCCGGTCGATCTTACGGTGCATTTGGCTAATACTCCCGATAGTATTATCGAAGATCCAACAAGTAATGACGGAACCTTTAGCACTCCCGTAACGATTCAATTAACGACCAATAACGGAACTTTTGCCAAAAGTTCGGGTAATTTGGTAAAAGACATCGATTACACAGTGACTGGTTTGCCAGCTGGCTTGACTGCGGTTGTAACGGTTATAGACAACAAAACGTTGCAGCTAAACTATACTGGCAAAGCAACTGCCAATGAAGCTGCCAATACAGCTACAGTAACTATTACTTTCTTGAATGCTGCTATTACAGGAGGAACTGTAACTTTAGATGCGAACTATTTTACGACCAAATTAGTTTGTATCAGTGCTTACAAAATTGTTTATGTCGATTTACCTTCGCCATTAATGGTTTCTATTTCTAAAACGTGGGCTCCATTCTCGATTACTGCAGATGCAGATCACAAGTCTTATGGTTTGTTTTATGATGCGGGTGTTTTGAAAATGGAATCGTATGATAAAGCATTTGTTTGTGAACCAGGGGTTAATAATATTTCTATTTTAGGGAATAAAAAAATAATCAATGAATCTAGTAATTGGAATCCAACCAGAGTACATACTCTTAGAAACAGTATATACAAATCTTGGGACGGAAAAACGGGTTATATTGGTTTTAAATACGTAAAGAATGGTGTTAATCATTTTGGGTATTTTGAAACGACAGTTTCGGCAGATGGACAAAGTTATTCTATAGCAAAATATGCTTATAATACCGCGCCAAATGGAGCTATTATGACTCCTGATGCTACTTTGAATACTGTTGATTTTGATAAGGATATGACAATTACAAGTTATCCAAATCCATTCAAATCCATAATCAATATCTATTCTGCTTCTTTGTTTGGGAGCAAAGTTGGCGTGTCTGTATACAATGTTTTGGGTCAAAGCGTATGGAATGAAACGTTTAAGAACCCAGTAAATACAATTAGTATTGACAGTAGCGAATGGACAACAGGTTTTTACTTATTGAAAGTGACTATAGATGCTGAAAAAGAAATTAGCAAAGTGATAATCAAAAATTAAATTTAACCACAATACGAATTGTTACAATAAAACCCAATCATTCCTAAAAAATGATTGGGTTTTTTAGGTTTAATGTGGCCGTTTTTGTTGAATACCCCCTTTTAAATTAGTAGTAATTCGATAGATTAAAAGGTCATAGTCCGATTGTTTTTTGTTACATCGTGTCCATATCTCCTTTGTTTAGGATGAATTTAAGTCAAGATGTCATAATGATTTTATTTAGGGTCTTCCATTAAGGTTCAGGTAGATTTACGTCAAATACAATAGACTTTATATAGTATGGGATTACTACTTTAAGGCATTTTTTTAACAGGGCAAACGCTTTTAACATTATTCGACACGAATTACACTAATTTACACGAATAATTACTTTTTGAATTACACAAATCTTCATAACTCGTGAAATTTAATTTTTTAAAATTTGTGCTAATTCGTGTAATTCGTGTCGA
>JAYVGE010000338.1:0-3016 GCA_043772515.1 Flavobacterium sp.
GCAAATATTAAAACATTTATTGAGGCATTACCATTAAAATACAATACCAAAATCGGAGCATCTGGTAACGGGATTTCAGGCGGTCAAAAACAAAGAATCCTCATAGCAAGAGCCGTTTACAAAAACCCCCACTACATATTTTTTGACGAAGCCACCTCGGCTTTAGATGCAGAAAACGAAAAAATAATCCACGATAACCTTCAAGAATTCTTCAAAGGAAAAACCGTTGTTATCATTGCTCATCGATTAAGCACCGTAAAAAATGCTGACAACATCATAGTTCTCAAAGACGGCAAAATTATAGAACAAGGAAATCATCAGGAACTGGTGTACAATAAAGCAGGTTATTATAATTTGGTCAAAAATCAGTTAGAATTGGGAAATTAAACGGGCTTTATCAGGGCAAACACATCATATTTGAAAAATAAGTGGGTTGTGTTATTTTTATAAAAGACACCTTATTTTACTCTTATGAGTATGCACTGTAAATATAAAATAGAATGTAACGATACTATTAAAGAATCCTTTGAAAAATAAGGAGCAAAAATTACTTCCCTATAAAAAACACCTAAAATATTTATTTTTAATTATCCAGTTTTTTTTATCCATTATAAAATTCTATGTCTGATTTTCCTCAATATAAACAACGTGACTTTAAAGACTGCGGGCCAACTTGTCTAAAAATAATTGCAAAATATTATGGCAAAGTTATTAATATACAAGAATTGCGTGACTTTAGCGAAACCACTCGTCAGGGAAGTAATTTATTGTTTTTAAGTGATGCCGCTGAGAAAATAGGTTTCCGTAGTTTGGGTGTAAAAGTGAGTCTGGAACTATTAGAAGAAGCACCTTTGCCTTGTATCTTGCATTGGAATAAAGAGCATTATGTGGTGCTTTATGAAATTGAAAAATATAAAAAACGTACTGTAAAAAATATTTTCAAAAAGAAGAAACATTATACAAATGACAATACAGAATATGTATTTAAAATTTCAGATCCGGGATTTGGATTGCTTGAATACAATCAAACTGATTTTATAAAATTCTGGATAGGAAATAATGCAGATGAAACCACAGAAGAAGGGATTGCCTTATTACTTGATCCTACACCAAAATTCTTTCAGTCGGAATTTGACAAAGAGGACAAAAAGGGTTTAGGATTTGGTTTGTTGTATCAATACGTATTACGCTACAAATCCTTTTTAATGCAATTAAGCATTGGCTTGTTAGCGAGCAGTTTGTTGCAACTTATTTTCCCCTTCCTGACGCAAAGCATTGTAGATGTGGGTATTCAAAATCAGAACATTCATTTTATTTATTTAATCCTGTTTGCACAATTGTTTCTATTTGCTGGAAGAACGGGGTTAGAACTCATCCGGAGTTGGATATTGTTACATCTTTCGACAAGAATAAATATCTCCCTGATTTCGGATTTCTTTATCAAATTAATGAATTTGCCGATCTCCTTTTTTGATGTCAGGATGACAGGCGATATCATGCAACGTATTAACGATCACCATCGTATTGAACGAATTCTTACTACTTCATCATTAAATGTATTGTTCTCGGTAATCAATATGTTTATTATGGGAGGAGTTTTGGCGTATTATAACCTACAAATATTTTTTGTGTTTTTTGCCGGAAGTTTATTGTATTTCGGCTGGATTACCTTGTTTCTTAAACGTAGAGAAGCGTTGGATTACAAACGTTTTTCAGAAGTGAGTCAAGAACAAAGTAAAGTAATAGAGCTCATCAACGGGATGCAGGAAATAAAACTGCATAATGCAGAGAAGCAAAAACGTTGGGGATGGGAATATGTCCAAGCGAGATTGTTTCGGGTTTCTATAAAAGGCTTGGTTCTGGAACAAACACAAACCATAGGCTCGTCAGTAATAAATGAGTTAAAGAATATTTTTATTATTTTTCTTTCGGCAAAATTGGTTATCGACGGACAAATAACCCTAGGAATGATGATGGCAATTACCAGCATTGTGGGGAGCTTGGACGGTCCAATTATGCAACTAATTAATTTTGTTAGAGAATTACAAGATGCCAAAATATCACTTGCCCGACTTTCTGAAATTCATGACAAAGAGGACGAAACTCAACAAGAAGCCCATCAAACACATGATATTCCGAAAGATAGCGATATTGTAATTAAAGATCTGTCTTATCGTTATTTGGGATCGGATATTCCTGTTTTAGAAAATTTGAACTTGATCATTCCTGCCCATAAAGTAACTGCTATTGTTGGGGTGAGCGGAAGTGGAAAAACAACCTTAATGAAACTATTGCTTAAATTCTATGAGCCTGACAAAGGAGAAGTTAGCATAGATAATACTTCTTTAAAGAATGTTTCCCAGAAGGCTTGGCGAAATAACATTGGAGCCGTAATGCAGGAAGGATTTATTTTTAATGACACCATTGCAAATAATATCGCTGTGGGAGTAGATATTATTAATAAAGAACGACTGGTATATGCCGCTGATGTTGCCAGCATAAAAGATTATATTTCGGGCTTGCCATTAGGGTATAATACCAAAATAGGTTCAGAAGGAGTGGGAATGAGTACTGGACAAAAACAACGTTTACTGATTGCCAGAGCCGTTTATAAAAATCCTGAAATGTTGTTTTTTGACGAAGCTACTTCGGCATTGGATGCCAATAATGAAAAAGAAATTATGGGAAAATTGGATATTTTCTTTAAAAACAAAACAGTGGTTGTGATTGCGCATCGATTAAGCACTGTTATGAATGCAGATCAAATTGTTGTTCTGGATAAAGGAAAAATTATTGAAATGGGAAATCATTCCGCATTGGTAGAACAAAAAGGGAATTATTTCGAATTGGTTCGGAATCAATTGCAATTAGGGAATTAAGCTCTTCGACTGCGCTCAGGGTAACAAATAATATAAAATATCACTACCAACCGACAAAACTAAAAATTAGACAATAAAAAGCCAGCAACCCTAGTAATTACCAGCGTTTTTTTATAATCAAATAAACCTACCTCCTT